>CALDEP010000191.1 GCA_937942475.1 uncultured Aureispira sp. | reverse complement strand
TTCATATTGATGGGAAGAATCAATCTTGAGATCCATTTCCATCAAATCTACCCCATAAGTAATGGTAACATCTGTTTTTTCAGATACGGTTGGTTTTTTGATGTTAATTTCGCCATCATTGATAATGGTAACCAAGCTATTGGCATCTGCTCTAGCCTGAATAAAATCCCAATTGGTACAATAGTATTGAATTAGTTTCTTATGTGTTCCTGTTGTTGAGTCAACGGTTGCAGCTCCCTTTATACCAGAATCACTGATAATTGAAGAGATGATATCAGAATCAGTTTGTTCATAAAAAATCATATTTCTACGACCAACAGTTAATGCAAGTGCTTCATCACGACAAATTAGCGTCAAGTTAGAAGAACTATCTCTATTCAATTTAATCCCATGCTCAATAATCAAACCTTTATAAATGGTTTCCATAGTAGCGGTAGGATCGTGTGCCACTTTAATTTCAATTTCTCCTCCAGGTTCAAACATACTCTCCTCACTCTGAGGAAAAGATTGCTCTCTAGAATCGCCATCAAAAATAACCACTCTAGCATAAGGTATTTTATTCACTTCTTTGACAACTTCCGTCTCTAAGACTAACATTGCATCTGGAAGTTTGGTACCATCTACTGTAATTTCGAGGTTAATAACCCCACTTTTGAGTTTTTTTATAGGAGAATCAGCCATTCTATTTTTATACTATTAATTGCGTTTTAATTAAGAACAAATCTAATATTTAGTCTGTTCCGTTTCCTTCAAAGAAGTACCTCTATGATAAACTTAGGGTCTCAACTCATATTCAATCAAATCTCGAACTTTGTCCAAGCATTCCTGAATAAGTTGTTCTTTTTCCAATTTAGGCATTGGTCCACCACCTCCTCCAGAGGAAGCTCCCTTTCCGCCACCCTCGTCTTGTTTATTAACTTTTGTATTAAATATCAATTTTTTAATTGAAATAGACATAGTATGATTAATTTAGGTAATCGTATCTTTTAATTTTATTTTCAATTAGAACCAATATTTTAAGAAAACACGTCGAAAATTAGAATATTTTTAAACGTTCAATTTCGGTGTACTTAAACTTAATCGTTTCTTTAATTGGTGCATCACTTGCTGTTGAGCTTAAGTCAGAAATTCCCCAACTTGTTGGAAAAGCTTCGTGTACTAAAAACCCAGCAACAGGAAAAGAAGAAGGTCCGATTCCTCCTGGGATAGGACTTTGAATCATTGGATGATAGATACAAATCATGATATTCTTCACATCTATTTTTTCTTCCCATGTTTTGGCAGATTGCATCGTCCTTTGACACCACTGACTTGTAGGGTCCAAAGAAAAACTCCCTATTCCAATGTGACGTGGTCTTAAATAACGTTGTAAGACCAACTCTTCATTGTTAATCTGTTTAAAGGAAGGTCTTGGAGCAGACCACCCTGCTTCATTCAGGGCTTCTGTCTCAAAACTCATCGTTAGTCCACTAATGTCTGAAAAAGCAGTTGCTACAGGATCAAGCATTTGCATCGCTAAAGATGCTGTAACAGATAGTGTTTCAAGGAATGATTCTGGGCGATCATAAACTATAACTTCAAAGAAAAAACTCGGAATCGGTTCATTCATGAAACCAGATATAGTTGATAGTAAGTCCATATTTTATTGAGTATTAAATTGTATTTTGGTAGCAGTTATCTCCAAACGGAATCTTTCAATCAAAAAATCTATTTGTTCCAACTGTTTTATAGTTTCTCTACAAGCATTAAAAAACTTGTTTAGAGAAGATTAAGTAGGGCTCTTTTTATCTTACAACCTTAGCGGCAAGTTTTGCAAGGGCACCTGTTAGACCTGGCATACCAGAATTCATGGAGAACGATTGATAAGTCAATTCTACTTCTTCAAGAGCCACTTCAGTATCTGCTTGACCATCTAAATTTGATGGCGTAAATTTAGTTACAAAAGCTTTTTCTAATGTCCATGTAAACATATGCGTTTGCTGTCCACCTGTGAGTTCAGATAAGTTGATCGTAACCGTTCTCATATCACTAAACATAGATCCTTGTGATACATTGGTAAACCAATCAAAAAGTTCGGTGTCGCCAGAGAAAACGCCTTTTTTTAAGGTAACAGGATCGTAAGAAGTTAAAGTAGGTCTACTTTGTTCATAGAATTTACTTGAGTTTCCATCTCTAAACTTCATTGTAGCAATAGACGCTCCCATACCATCCATCCCTTGAAAAGATACATGACCGGTAAAACCGCCTATACTAATTTCAAAAGCAAATTTGGCAAGCGGCCATTCATTATGATTTCCTAATCCTCCGCTGTTAACTCGTTTAATTTCACTTCGACCTACAGCTCGTGGGTTTAAATGTGATATATCTCCAAGACCTTCTGAATTCAGATTAGGATTACCACTGTTTGTACTAGATATTTTTTTTGCCATTTTATAGGGAATTTCAACATATTGAAAACAAAGAAAATGATATTCATGAGATGAATACAAACCAATTTTAAGGGGGCATTCAAATTAGAAAAATCAAGTAACTCTAAAGTACAAAACTTATTTGAATAATACAAATAAAAAACTGACCTAGCAGGAAATGAATCCCACTAGGTCAGTAAATTATTATTATATGTATTGATTACACTTTGTTACAAGGCTATTTCACAGGGAACACTGTGATAATCAAGGGACATAATCTTTTAAATTTAAACTAAAATTGTATAATTGAAACTAGTACTAAGCAACTGAATAAGGTGTCTAATAATAATTTCTACAAATTTAATTAGTATTATTAAGCTTTCTCTAAAACGAAAGACTCAATAGCTACTTCGAACTCTTCGAAAGCAACCTCAGAATCAGCTTCAGCATCCAAGTTAGTTGGAGTAAATTTAACTGGGAAAGCACCGTAAAGTGTCCAAGTCATCATTACTTCAGACGCCTCGTCTAATAGCTCAATCATGATTTCTCTACGCTTGTTACGATTCTCTTGGTGTTCCCAAGCGTACATGTGCCACCAATCTTTTAGGTTAGCATCACCCAAAAATTCACCTTTTTTGAAAGTAACGTTACTAAATGTTACTAAGGTTGGTCTTTTTGATTTGAAAAGGAAGCTAGAGTTTCCTGGACGGTACTCAGCAATACCAATTTCTGATTCTAATCCTTCAACTGTTTGGAAACCTAATTCAGGAAGTTCGTCAATAGTTACACGAAAGGAAAACTTAACTAACGGCCAAGCATATGCATCTGCCGCATTTCCACTATAATCACTCATAATATATGAATTTTAAATCTTTTTTTTAATATTTTTAACTAAACCAAATAATGCTAATGTGTTAGAACTCTATAAAATTAGAGTCTATTCACCACCTGGCATTTTTTGTTGGAAAGAGATTACGATGAACTCAGCAGGACGAGAGATTGCTACTTTCACAGAAACTTTCATGTAACCATCTAATACATCTTGAGGAGTCATTGTAGCTCCTAGACCACAATCTACAAGATAAGCTTCTGCTTCGCTGTTTCCAACTAATGCACCACTTTGCCATTGATTACGTAAGAAGTTAGAAATCATAGTTCTAACAGCCAACCAAGTATTACTGTCATTTGGACGGAATACATAAGGCTCACATGCAAACTTGATAGATTGCTCTAACATAATCATTGTACGACGTACGTTGATGTATCTCCAGTCTCCACTGTTTCCATCAAGTGTACGAGCTCCCCATACTAAAGTACCTTTACCAACAAATGGGCGAATTGCATTAACTGCTTTACCGCTCAATGGTAAGTTCAAATTTTCTTGCTCCTCTGCAGTAATATTTACTGTAGGACCAGTAATTGCAGATACACTTACATTTGCAGGAGCTTTGTGGACACCCACAGAACTATCAACTAATGCATAGATACCAGCAACAGCACCAGATGGAGGAAGAACGTTAAGCGCTTCTTTCATTTGGCCTAAAATATCATTATAAATAGGACTAACTGCTTTCAATAAGTTACTTACAGCTGTACTATTAGCATCATCATCAGAAATTTTAGCAATTTCTTCTTTGATCATGTCACCTTTTTCTTCTTTCACATAACCAGCAGCTACGTTCTCATCTACTTCACTGTTCAAGATTTCGATAAGTCCATCAGCATTGCTAATGTTTTGGTAACTTAAATCATCAGAACTAACAACAGTAGCATTTACCCAAGGGTAGTAAGCTGCACCAAAGTCTAAGAAATTTCCACCATAAGCTGTACGAGCAGCAGTTACAACATCGTCATCTAACAATGTTCTAGCTTGGTGACCATTCCATACATCCAAAATTGCAAAACGGCTACGAGTATCCGCACCACAATGCTTGATCATTGCTTGTTGAACAGAACCACATTCTGCTTCTTCTAACAATACAGCATCAGGAATAACTACTAATGTAGGCTCTTGCTCTTTTAACAAAGCAGTAATACCTCCACCATTCTCAGCACCTACTAAAGCAGACGCTTTTACGCCACCACCATAAGTACCAACAGATACGATATAACTTGCTCCACCTCCATTTGCAAAGAATAATTGCAAACTACGGTATAGGTTATAATTTGATCCAGCTTCAACATCTAAGCTATAGTTGTTGTCGTCAGCTTCAATGTTAAATTGAGTAACAGGTGCTCCACCAAAAAAGCTAATAAACTCCACCATAGAAGTAATTCGCATTGGAACATTTGTTAAATCTTTTTTACCAGCTGCTGCTTTTTGAGTATATCCAATAAAAGCAGGTACTGCAGTTGCTACGGAAACTACAGAATTGGAAAAGGCACTTTTCTCTTCGATATACACACCGGGTGTTGCATATTGTTTTGCCATGATTAAATTTGTTTAAATTTAGTTAATTTAATAAGTTTTAAATTCTAACATTACACACAATAACCTAATATCATTTGTAATGCTGTCTACAAATATACTATTAATTCTGAATAAACCTCAGATTTGTCTAATAAATTTACTTTTAAGTTTCCAAGTGCCGATGCACAGGGCAGTTGAACGATCCACTCTACACCACTTTTCCCTCTTTTTGTCTTCAATTTGAACTTTTCTTGTTGTAATTCTTTAAAAGGGATTGGATCTGAGGACCATACTCTAAAGACTTCTTTTCCGCCATCTAGAGCGTCTGTCTCCGAATCTTCGAATTCCATTGGCGTATACCCCTCTGATTTATTAGTGTCATAAATTAGAGGATCTTTGTGCATTTGGTCGTTTCCGTTTTCTATCAACACATATTGCCAACGAACAGAACGAGCAGCAAATCTAATATTATAAGTTTGTTTGATTAAAGCGCCTTCATCATTAAATAAAGCATAGTCGCTAAAATCATCTTTGTCTATAATAATATCAATTACACCAAAAAGCTTCTTCATTCCTGTATACAAGAAAAAGGATTTTTCTTCTAAACCATCAACCAAAATAGAGTATTTCCCTTCTGGTTCATTTATTAAGCTAATTTCACAAGAAACAGCGCCATCATCTAGAATTTCTTCAAAAACAATTTCGTCCAAAGCATTTACAACTTGCACTTCTGTACCGAATTGTTCTTCGTCAAAATCATAGATAATTACTGAACTACAAATTTCAACTTTATCTTCTGGAGTAACATATTGATCCAAGGACAAGTTTTTATGTTCAGTATCGTCTTTATCTAAACTCCTATTATTAAAATAAAATACTTTATTATCATCAAACTCAAAAGGCAAGTCTGTGTAATTCAAGAATCGACTGTCATCTATATCCATCAAAATAGAAAGATGTACTGGTTTTTCAATATCTTCTATTGGTGTATATGAATCTGTCGAAGCATAACCTAATAAAAACCCACTAGGCATAGAACGATATTGCAAGCCATTTCTAGACAGTTCTTTTAGCGTTCCTTCCGTTGGCTTTAAGTTTATTTTTCCTCTAGGAAATACCCCTGCATTAAAGAAGTCGTGCTTGATTTCAAACTCTAGCAGCTCTTGAAATTGCGCCAGCAACTCCAACTTCATTTGTGGAAATTTTCCTTTTTTGCTTTTTTTTATTTTGGCCATTAAGTCTATCTATTTTGAAGCCTTTTAATCTGAATAGTTCTTTAGGAACTATGCTTACCTGTGCTAGGTTCCACAACAAGTTTTGTTATTCAGTTGCAATTTCCAAACAAGTTGGAGATTTGCAATAAGTAAACTTAGTTATCCTGCTAACTTTCTCGTTCTTAAAATCACACCGTAAGCGTCCAGCTAAATTGTATTGAATTGATAAAAATTCACAAAAATCCTTATGTTTTTTTGATAACTGGAATCTCTGGGAACATAAGTTCGTGTTGAATTGGAAGCGTTTTTATTTTATAAACTACCGAAGGTAAATATTTAGATCCCATAATGCCCCAAAAATTTCCTAAGTCCCTTGTTTCCATTGTAATTAGTTCAGCTTGTAGTTTATCTACAAGCCCATTAATTGCTGGTGTGTTTTGATTGTTAAATATACCTGCTCTAGATTGAAAAAAAGCAATCACAGAAGCAATAAATTTAAGCCCTTCCAAATAATTTTCACTTGTAAAATAAGCAGAAAACAAAACAGTGACATTAATGTTGATTGGTGGATTAAATTTTTGGAAACTGCCTCTTGACGTTTTTGTATATCCTCCAATATTACTTTGGCTCTTGTCCATTTCAAGATTCGCCAGCGTCATAACAATTTTGTCGGGTTCTTGAACGGCAACACTACCGTCTAAGTTGACAATGCTAGACATGACAACCTTTTCTTCTGTAATATTATGTTTGGATTGCAAAAAACGATTAAGTTCTCCTGCAATAGCTGCGATTACGTCGTGAATCATTAGATATTGAGACTAATTAAAAAATAGCTTACGTCCTCTTTTCTTTTTTGTTATAATAATTTATAACAAAGCTTCTAGAGCAATTACTCTTCTTCTTCCTCCTCTTCTGGTGCTGTCAAGGTTTTTAGAGCCATTGACACAAAACGGATAATATAAATCCCTACAAAAGAAGTGAGATAACCAATTAAATATAACCAAAAGATATAGTTCTTTCGAATCTCTGGCAAATTAATTATTTCGTTTGTCGTTCCAAAGAACCACAAAAACACAATTCCTAGAGGTATGGCTGCAATCAGACCGACAAACAACCAAATAAATTCTCTGGCAATTACCTTTCCCATTTTTCTTTTTTTTTATTTTAAAATAGTGGTTCGTTTTTTTCTTAGAGTATATCTAGATAATACTTCGTGGAGTTTTTAGTTTTTTTACAAAAAACATAAACCTCGTAGAAGCAGCGCAGCTAAACACATCTTGCATTAGATTGATTATCAGCTTATTAATATCTTGAGTATGTAAAACCCATCTAACTGATAATCAATCTAATACGATTTCTACACGAAGTATAGTCTCGACGCTTTAAAACTAAGGCAACTCATTCTGCTTACTTTCTACCAAGTTGGATGCTACCCAAGTTAATAACAACCCTAAACCTGTTCCGATAGCAAATGTAATCATATTGTTCTGGAACCAACCTAACCAGTTCCCAACAACTAATAACACAATTGTAAAGACAACCAAGTAAAAAATCCGAAACGCACCACTGTAAAACAATACATCTCGTACCTTCCAGTCCAATACAGAAAAACAAAAGCTGATACAGATAAATATTGTAATTAAAAATAATGTCGCAAAAATAAGATGGCTAAATCGCTTCAATAAATATTGTATGGTATAGCTTATTTTGTTCTCTTTATCAATCGTCACACGGGTATATTTGCCCTTGTCTTGGTTCCAAATTCTTCTTGTCACAAAACTCTCTTCTATCGTTGACCATAAGTCTTTGTGTGCATAATCGGCTCCTAATGCCCACAATCCAACACCTCCTAAGCCTTGATCTACCGCAAAGTCGAATTTTCGCCCTAGAGAAGTAGAATTATCAAAATAAATCTTGTACACGCCACCTAAGGTATCTCGAACCGTGGCTTCCATAGAATGGGTTGCTTTATCATAATTCACACTCGCCTCCCCTCGTTCTGCCAAACGTAAGACTTCGCTATAGGGCATATATCCTTCAAAGTCTTTGTATCCAGCTCTGTCTTTGTACCAAACAGCGCCATGATAAGGAAGTCCTAAAACTAAACTTCCAACGTGATCGTATCCTATTTTTGCTTTAAATAGTTCAACCATTTTGGTCAAATCCATTTGCTGAGAATCCACCTCTGCCCGAACCGCTATATTCTTGAACAAATCTAGTTCTTTAAATATCAAGGTATCTTGTTTCGGTTTGAAGATGAAAAATCCAACATCTTCATTGTCCTTTGTCGCTTTGTAGTACTGCGAAAGCATTCCTATACAGCTTGTTTTTCTTAATAACCGACTAATTTGGGCATTTTGCCACAAAGGGCGTCCCTCTAAGTCTTTTGTAATTTTAATCGTATTAAGAATATCGGTAATATCGAAAGGTTCGTATTCTAAGTTTTTGTACGTTCGTTGGATATAATAATTTAAAGAATCTCTTAATCTACTTTCGAAAACATCATCATGCTGCAAGACAACACTCGTAATATCATAAGGAACAGCCAATAGTTCGTCTAAAGTAGTGTACATTTCATACAAACAAACGGTTCCTCTAATAGAAGCATCTTCAGCCGTTAGAGGAGACAAAGGTCCTTCGTGTAGCTCTGTAGGCTTGATGTGAAAATTAAAACTATTGATCACAAACAAATCAATCCAAGGTTTTAACTCAGGTAGGTCGTAGACATTATCTTTGTCGTACAAAGGAACGGACATACTGATGACGTAGTCATTATTATCTTCTCGAATAGCAAAAGAAAGCTCTTTTACAAATTTCATAAAATTAGCCTTTTGCGTAATTGGAACTTCCTCAAAATTCAGGTCAATTCCATCCGCTCCAGATTGTATCAAAATACTCCTTAAACTATCAATCAAGTTGCGTTGTACATCAGGTTCGCTAGTAAAGAAAATTTGATTATTAGCAGCCCCTCTATTACTAACCGTTAACAACACTTTGCACGTATCTAAGTGCGCTGTCATAATTAGGTCGTTGCTCAAAAAGTCCTCAATGGCTTCAAAGCTATTGTAACCACCCGTAAATGGATTTATCTCATAGCCATAATAAGCGACATGTGTTAATAGTCTATAATTATAGGTTTTGTACGTATCTCCTTTCCAGTAGGGATGCCACCCCATCACTGTTAAATTTTGTTTTGGTGATATCTTACTATTACTTCTATAAAAAACACCTCTTTTATTTCTCCACTCTGAATTTTCGAGCGTTGTGTTATAGGATTTGTATCTACTATTCAGCGCTTTGTCTATGCGCGTTTGCTCGATGTCTGTTGGCAATTCCCACCATTCGTAAGCCAACATCAACAAACGGTTTTCGTTAATTTTGTCATCGACACGTTCCTGAATAGGAGGCGTTGCTTTCAAAGCTTGTCTTTGATCTAATTTAACTTGGTCTAAAGAATCTAATTCATCGCCCCAAAGTTGCCCTAGAAGGCTCGTTTGAAAAAGGCAAAGGAACAATGTCCCAAGCAGCAACTGCGCTAAAAAATGAGTTATTATTGGTTGTTTCATATTCGGTATTAATATAGTGTGGGCTTTAATACGCCAGTCTCAATTCGGTCAATTATGGAGTTAATGATTTTTTTTGGGAAACATATTTCCAGCCTGCCCAACTTACAACAGCACCGAAAATCACTCCAACAAGTAAGGGAATTGTTGTTCCTTCAAACAAGCCTAGATAACCGCCTACCAGTAACATTAAAAGCGTAAAGAAAAGCATGTATCCTATTCTAAATCGTCCTTGGTCAAACAATGCTTGACGTACTTGTATATTAAACAATGCCGCACATAAACCAATTGCCATGAAAATAGCCAAATAAAGTAATACAGCTAATGCATAAATAGAATTTTGTCGAAAGGCGTTGCTCTTTTCATTTAGCTCTGCTAGTTTTTCATTCTTAGGTTCAACCATTTCCATAAATTCATTGGAAAGTAATTCTCCCAGATGGTCAAAACCAGCATCATTACCCAAAAATTGAACACCAACACCTCCAAGCCTTGATTCTACTAAATAACGATACTTTTTTTGAAGGCTCAAAGTATCATCATAATAAATAGTTACATTAGTAGCAACGTCTCCCATTATGGTATCTATTCCATAATAATCCAAATAACTAAATACATAAGACGTCTTCGAACTGTCGTATCGTAGTTTAGCGCCTGGATATTTTCGATAATCATCAATTTGCATTACAAATTCAAACTGAATGTCATTGTATGTAATGGCTTGCATTTCCAATACCTCGTCTGTAATTCCATCTGTCACCCATCGGGTTCCATAATAAGGCAATGCCAAAACCAAGCGGGCACTGTAAAGAGGTCCCACGTCAGCAATATACTTATCTATAGACGTTCTTATATCTGGTGTAGAAGTTAGATTACTGTAATTCAAGGGAGCTGTAGGCATCTTCTTTAAACCCTCTGGCGTCTCTTGAAAATCGAAGCCTTTGATTACAAAAATGTCGATAAATTCTTGTAAATCGGCTACGTTATAAACATTATCAGGATCATAAGCGGGTACACTCATGAAGACAAAGGTTGTATCTCCTCTAGCGCCTGTTAAGGTGGTTGATAATATGCGTACAAACTTTACAAATTCGTCTTTTACATCAGGTGTAACGCCTTCAAAATTTATTTCAATTCCATCTGCATTGGTCGAATCTAGGATAAAAAGAATCGAATCCATGAACCGCTGTTGCGCTGGAATATTTTGATTTAAAAAGCGGGTAACATTTTGCTCTCCATGACAACTCACCGACAACAAAGCACTACATCCTTTATCTTGTGCTGTTTTTACAAATTCTCCTGTCAGAAAACTAGATATTGCAGCTGAATTTTGAGGAGAACCCGTTTCTGGATTAATATCATATGAATAATAAGAAACGACATTAAACAAGCCATAATCGTAGCCTTTGTAAATATCGCCTAACCAATAGGGATGCCAACCAAAAACAATCATTGGACGACTATCGTCCCATATATTTTTAGTAACTCGAAAGTACTTGCGATCAATATTATCTAGCGAATCCTGAATAGCTTTTAACTTTGCTCTAGCCAATAATTCTGCATCACTCGGCATTGTTGTCCATTCTCCAAACAACTCTACATAACGACTTTTATTGGTATTATCCGTTAAACTTGCTCTTGTTTCTTTGTCATCAATCAACTCATCCAAAGTTGCATCTGAACCAGGTTTGATCCCAGGCTTCCCTCCTTTTAGCGAACTTTTCAAAGCTCTTTTAGACGTATTTACCTGCATTCGCCCTGTAGTTTTTACAGCGCTTACTTTTTCTGAAACTTTACGCTTTGCAGCATTTTCTACTCGTCGTTGGATTCTTTGTGCAGAGATTGATTCTACACAAAAAAGCAATAGCACTAAGATACTAAGAGTGTAGCCTATATAATATGTTACCGTAGTATGTTTCACATTCTGTGTTTTAAATTAATACTTTTTGGATTCGTTTGGGATTTATTCTCGGAGAAAAATGGAGCCTTTACTCAGTTCCAATTTTAGCCTTCTTCGGGTGCTAAGACTTCCAATGTTTTTTCTCTAAAAACTTCCTGCACTCGTTCTCTAATAATATATTCGTTATAATAAACCCTATCCAATTTAAATTTAGCAAATTTAATATATACGGGTACACCTGTTGTGGAATTAAAATTCCGAATACTCAATAATAATTCTTTGTATTTACTTGCACTACTAATTGGAATTCTACCATAATAATCTGCTCGTTTATCCTTTCGAGTTAATCTTGGCTTTTTATCGGTATTATTATACTTCTCAGGATTCATAAACTTGAACATCACATCTCTAGAGATAGAGGAAGAACTTAGTGGCAAAAGTTCAGTAACTCCCAAACCATAAGCCATCAGTGGCTCATTGATACCAACAATACTCCAACTTGGAGGAGGACTGTTTTTTAATTTTTCGTAGGCGGCTATAGATTCTGGACCAACTCCAATCCAATAAGCAGCATATTGGTACTCGGTCGTTTCATCTTTCAACAATTCTTCGAGAATGAGAGAGTCGCTCACGGCACTATAATTCATAGATGGATTCAATGTAAACTCATACTCTGCCAAATCAGGCACAGGAATCGTATCGTCTCTAAACCGTTTGATGGTATCTCTAAAAGAAGAAAAAATAACGTCGTCTAAGATGATGGTATCTTTGCTGACCGTGCTACGCTGTTTATAAATTTTAATATCTAGTTCTTTCTTGCTAATGTCGTTGTTTACAAAGTGAAAAGCATAGGTTCCTGACTGAGCCACCCTAATTCTTTCCCGATCTAACTTAACTAGTTTTTTATTAACATACTGAAAATTTGAACCAGGAATATCAATCACTAGCTTCCCTAACTTTCCTTTCATTGGGGTTACCGTCACAATAAGCTCTTCTCCTGCCTTTACATCAAATGTTTTGTTTAAGGTCTGAAAAGCACCAATCTGTTCTAAATTATTAAACAGTTCTACTTTATCTTGAGCTTGTAAATCAAAAGACAGCAAAAGACAGCAAAAACAAAAGAGCATTAGGGTACATCTCATAATAGTTCGTGGTATTGGGTATCCTGTTTTAATAATAGTAACATCTATCTAGTATAGGTTCTTCGTGTAATTAGAAGTCTTACCTATTTTTGGTAAGTGCGTTAAAACTACTGCTAAGGATAGCAACGAATGAACTATTTCATTTATAAAGATTAGATATACACCAATTTAATTCTTTTTTTGAAAAAGAATAAATAAAATTCAAGTTTATATTGCAAAATAAAAAAGAGGTGCCCTAGGGCACCTCTTTTTTACATTAAAATATATTTAAACTTTAGCTAGTTCTCCTTTTAGAATAAATAACAAATTATTCTTCTAAAGAATCCATAAACAGCGCTATTTTTTTCTGATTTTCAATTCCATTCCTTTGCGGATAGTTGTTTCACCTGTAATATCATTTAGTGTTCTAAGAGCCATTACAGAAACCTTGTGTTTTTCTGCAATATCAAAAATAGTTTCATTGCTTTTCACTTGATGATATTGGTAGGTGTTTGCTAAACGCTCTTTTTCTGCTTCCAATGTTACTTGCTCCTTGGCTGCTGCTGCTTTCGCTTTCTCTTCTGCTTCCAGTTTCGCTGCTGCTGCTTTCGCCTTTTCTTCTGCTTCCAATTTCGCTGCTGCCTTGGCTGCTGCTGCTTTCGCCTTTTCTTCTGCTTCCAATTTTGCTACTTCCTTGGCTGCTGCTACTTTCGCCTTTTCTTCTGCTTCCAATTTTGCTACTTCCTTGGCTGCTGCTACTTTCGCCTTTT
>CALDEP010000190.1 GCA_937942475.1 uncultured Aureispira sp. | reverse complement strand
AATCGTGTGATTGCAGAAGCTTCTATCAAAGAACAGGAAGAATCTCAAGCAATGATGGCTAAATTATTGCCTCCTGGAATGGGAGATTTGGGTGGATTACTAGGATAGGAAAACCCTTGATAAGGATGTTTTTTAAGTCTTTAAATAAGAATCCATCCGTGAAATCAGGCACAGGGCTTGACTGATGACTCCTGTTGAGACAGAAATTCTTTATAAAGAAAAAGAGGTACAACTTAATTGCTGTACCTCTTTTTTATATTTTAAAATACTAGGTAAGATGAAGCGTTTGTATGACTAGTTCTCACTTTTTAAAACATTTGAACCCATTGTGTTATCCGTAATTACTTGTACGATATAAACCTTCTTACCATCAGGGTTATCAGCAGTCCAAGCACAATGCCAACCTGTTCCCCATTTTAGATCCGTATCCCAACTTCCGTCGTGGTTCTTATCCGAAGTATTCTTTTTATTATCATCTCCAGGCTTAGTAGGGAAACCACTTCCTTTGTAAACACGTATTTCACCATTTTTAGCTTGAAATGGAGCATTGGTACTCCATGTTAACCAAAGATTGCCTTGTTTTTCAGAGGCTACTAATTTCCAGTCAAAAGATTCTACGCTCATAATTAAATATTTTTATTTGTAATTAAATATTTTGTTTATATTTCATATACAAATGTAGTTGGTTTTATGCCTTATATATAGGGCATTTTTACCTGTTTTTATTTATAAGGTATATTTACTTAGTTGTGTGCAATTCCAAGTATTTCTCAAGATAAATTTAATTCTTAGGCTAATCTTTTTAAGAAAAATTGCTAAATTTTCGAGAGAATCCTAAAAGAAGCTGCTAAAGCTAAAGAAAAGGCAGCGAAAAGAGATCCCCCTATGTTATATTGATATTGAAGTATCATATTTATAGTTTGCTACTTAACCTAAAGTATTTCTAGAACAAAATTTTTTTTTTTATGAAAATGTATCTCATTCCCACTTATTGGCTTTCGTTATTATTCATTTGTTTTATTGCTTTTTCTAGCTTTTCCACCATTGAATATTCTAGAAATGATAGTCGTGATAATCAGCCACAAGTCAGTCAAAAAGATAAACAGAAAAATAAAAGACTTGATAAGCGTGAACAGAAACTTAAAACAAAATTAGCAAAAGCAAAAACACAAAAAAAACGCAAAAGAATACAAAAAAGAATTAGAGGCATAAAAAAACAGAAAGAAGATTTTGGATCACCTATTTTTGGCTTATTGGGGATGATAATATCTATACTTGGTGTTGGTGCATATATTGTTATGTTTATACTTAATATCTTAAATATACTATTTGGCTTTGGGATTATAGCTGCTATAGGACTAGTATTAGGAATTATTGGTCTTGGCTTATCAATAACAGGAATTATTTTAAACAAAAAAAATCCCCAAAGATGGACAAAGAGGGGATTCGCCATTGCGGGGATGATCATAGGCATTATTGTTGTCACAGCCCTTGCTGCTTTTTTAATTACTCTCTTATTTCTTTAGTCGTGTTGTAGATTTGTCAAAATTGAAGTTAAAATTAAACAAAGTTACTCTAATCACTTTTGTTAGTATTTGTCGCATCTGTAAGACACAGCTAAAAAACATAGCACCCTTTAAAACATAAAACTCTGTAAAATGTGCCAAAGAAACTAAGTTGAGTGAAAACATATTATAAAAAATCGTTAATTCTAAACAAGTTTCTTACTTGTTAATAAAAAAATGAAATTGACCGTAAAAAATAACAACAGCACATAACAATCTGTATATGGCAATGGCACATCTCGGAACCAATCTTACAAGAATGAACGATTTTGCTCTCCGAAAAGCTATATTGTACAGCACATGCTTTGTGCCAAAGCATATACAGGGGGCGTTATAAGCGCTCCTGATCTACTTCTGAATGGAACAAAGGGTAGACTTGTCCTTAATTGTTTAATTTCTATTGAAACAACTTAATAGGTTGCTAGGTTAAAACAGGAGTTCTTTGAAATAATTTTTATATTTGTAAAACACAAAAATAGAAATAGCAAGAAAACGTTTTTTTTAAGTAAGATTATGTTTGGAGGAATGCTTAAAATTAAAGCCAATGCTGCACGTCCTATTTTGGACGTGAGGATTGACCCTTCTTTGGACTTGACAAATAGGATAAAATTCTCATGGCAATACACGTAGGTAGATGGGACTGTACAACTTGTGGTTACAAAGGCGTACGAGGTCCTGAAACAGAATGTCTAAATTGTGGTGCAGATCGTCCCAAGAATGTAAAATTCTATATGGCGGCTGAAGAAGATATCGTTCAAGATCCTACGGTTTTGCGTCGAGCAAGAGGTGGCGCAGATTGGCGTTGTTCTTTTTGTAGTCAAAATAATCCTAATGCCGTTAAAATTTGTAAGGATTGTGGCAATACCAAATCTGATTCTGACAAGCAATTGGCTGTAAAAACCTATAACACAGCAGCGGTGCCTCGCACGGGAGATGGAACACGTGATTTGCCCCAAAATACAGAAGAAACACCGCCGCCTAGTAGCAAGAAAGGTTGTTTTATAGCCTTGGGCGTGATGGCTGTTATTGTGTCTGTTTTGCTTTTATTTAGCTTAAACAGTGCCATTGAAGTTCGTGTAGAAGGTTTTGAATGGAAACAAAGCATTCAAGTAGAGGAAAAGCGCAATGTTCAAGAAGAAGATTGGTCGATTCCAAGTGGTGGAACCATTGTCACTTCTTTTCAAGCCATCCATCATTACAACCAAGTCTTAGATCATTACGAAACTCGTACTCGAACCGAACAGCGTTCTGTCGGAAGTGAAGAGTATGTTTGTGGGAAGAAGGATTTGGGAAATGGTTATTTTGAAGACCAATATTGTACTCGAACACTCTACGAAGATTATCAAGTGGAATATGAGGAACCTATTTATAGGCAGGAGCCTGTTTATCAAAAAAAATACCGTTATACCGTTGATCGTTGGTTTGCCATTAACCCTATTGTCACTCAAGATAAGAATCACAGCCCTCAATGGGGAAATACCGTCAATATACGAACGAACCCTTCTTTGAGGGAAGCAGGGCGAAAGGGGATTTATACCGTTCTTGTAAAAGAGGAAGAAATACACGCCCATGAAATTCCTTTGTCTTGGTGGCAAAAGCTAAAAGTAGGCGATAAAATCAAAGCCAAACAAGGGCGAATATCAGGACATTATCGAGGTTTGTATCCAGAAGAGGAGCAGTAGAATAATTTAAAGAGAAATTAAACCTTTCTAGTAAAACGAAGTCTTTGCTGTATACAGCAAAGACTCACTAATACTAAATTACGTTTTATGAAAAATAATTTGTCTCTTTTATGGACCTATTTTGCCTTGTTTTATAGTGTCATAAGTATGGGGCAAACGCCCAATATTGTCTTTATTTTTGCTGACGATCAAGGTTGGAATGGCACTTCACAACAAATGGATAGCAGCCGTTCTAATTCTCAAAGTGATTATTACCAAACCCCTAATCTTAATTTATTAGGACAGGCAGGAATGACGTTTTCACAAGCCTATGCACCTGCACCAAAATGCTCACCTTCTCGAAACAGTATTCTAACAGGTCAAACCACTGCTAGACGACAATTTACCAATACAACGTCGATTGTTAATACCACTAAATTTTTGCTAGAACCTTCTAGTACAACGAATCTTGTGGTGAGCGAAATGACTTTTGCAGAAGTAATTCAGCAGCAAAACTCAAATTATTGGTTGGCGCATTATGGCAAGTGGCATTTAGGAGCAGGAGGTCCAGAAATGCATGGGTTTGACCGCAGTGATGGAAATACAAGCAATCTTTCAGGACAAGGAACGGCAACACAAGCAGATCCTAAACTGATGTTTGAGATAACTGATTCGGCACTAACCTTTATCAAGGATGCTCAAAATGCAGGACGTCCTTTTTATGTGCAATTGTCTCATTATGCCGTACACAGTCCGAGCGAATTACAGCCCGCAACATTAAGTACTTTGAGTTCAGGGATTCGACCTGTTGGGACGGTCCATAAGGATACTTTGTTTGGAGGAATGACGGAGGATTTGGATGTAGCGGTTGGTCTTTTATTGGATAGTTTGACAGCTTGGGGTCTGGATAGTACTACTTATGTGGTCTATATGTCTGATAATGGCGCTAGTGCAGGATTCAGTCGAAATACGCCTTTAAGTCGAGGCAAAACCTTTTTAACAGAAGGAGGGATTCGAGTGCCTTTGATAATCAAAGGACCCAATATTCCTATGAATTCTTATCATACAAAGCCTGTTATTGGCTATGATTTGTACCCTACCTTTGTAGATTGGATGTTGGGCAGCACGACAAGCGTGCCTTCAGTCGTGGAAGGAGCGAGCCTTAAAAACCTCGCCAATGCTTCCACACAAACGCTTAGTAGAGTGAATAACTTAATTTTTCATGCGCCACATTACGATCTTTCGATGGCCAAACGTCCTGAGTCAGCTATTCGAAACGATAGTTTTAAATTTGTGGTTGATTATGAATTAGGCGAATTTGCTTTGTACAATATGATCACAGACATAGAGGAAAATGTTGATTTAAAGACCACTTTTCCTGTTATTGCCAATGCTTTTTGTTTGGAGTTAAGGGATTATTTAAAAAGTGTGGGCGCTTTGATGCCTAGTATTAACCCGAATTATGCTGGAAATGGCGGTCCTGTTGGCGATTATGATAATGATGGTTTAGAAGATGCTTGGGAATTTAGAGAATTGTTGACACATATTTATACCGCTACAGACGATCCTGATGGCGATGGTTTTGACAATGCAACAGAGTTTTTAAATGGAACAGATCCTTATGTTTATAATCTGATGAATAATGTATCTAGCCCTTCCTCAGAATTCGACGTGCAGCTATTTCCCAATCCAGCGAGTAGACAGCTTAATATTATCACTAAAGAAGATTTTGACCAAGTCTTAATCTACGATTATACAGGCAAAAAATTAGTAAAGAAAAGTAGACGAAATACCTTGAATGTAGCTGGGCTGCCAACAGGAATTTACTTCTTAACACTAGAAAAAGAGGGACAAATAATTTATACCAAAGAAGTGACGATTGTTAAGGATTAAGAGACTTTCTGAAAAAACACGCTTAATCCTAAAAATAAATCCCAAATGCAGCGACTTTGTTTCTTTGTTCTTTTGATAATACATATAAGCTGTTGTGTGCTCATGGCACAACCCCAAGCCAAGGGCATGGTGAAAATTCCTAGTGGAGCCTTTCAAGACACTTCTATAGCTGCCTTTTACATGGATAAAACGCCTGTAACCGTTCAGCAGTATCGCCAATTTGTAAAAAAAACAAATTATAAAACAGAGGCAGAACGCTTGGGAAGTGCTAGTGTTTATGATTTTAAGCAACAAAAATGGCTGCTTCGAGAAAGTGCCTATTGGGAATATCCTTTGGGACGAAGCTATCCTAAAGCGGAAGCCAAGCACCCTGTTACACAAGTTTCATGGAACGATGTGCAAGCTTATTGCAAGTGGGCAGGCAAACGTTTGCCAAGCGTTTTGGAATGGGAATATGCGGCTCGAAATGCACAGTCCAACACCTTGCTTTATCCTTGGGGAAATGATTTGCTTGTTAATCATAAATACAAAGCCAATTGTTGGCAAGGCACTTTTCCTTCTATGAATCTGATGGAAGATGGTTTCCGTTTCACGTCACCTGTTGCTTATTATGGTGTTTCAGATTTAGGTTTGTCTGATTTGGCTGGTAATGTTTGGGAATGGACGTTGGATGAAATCAGGGTAGATGGCTTGATTGAGAAGGTACAAAAAGGCGGTTCTTTTATGTGCGAAAAAACAGTTTGTCATGGCTATCAAATTACAGGAAAAACTAGTGCTAGTACTGAATCAGCTTTGTTTCATGTTGGTTTTAGATGTGTTAGAACGATAGAGTAATTTTAGGTTATATTCATAATTTTGTTTAAAATTGGAACTAGATTTCTACTTTTAAGGTTTTGTTAATGTTACTATCTTAGAAAGAAGTTTTACTTTTAAAATAAACCCTATACGATATGAATATTGGTCAAAAAATACTTGCAGGAATTGGAATCTGTGGTTTAATACTATTAACGCCTGTTATCTTTTATACGTTTGGGAACAGCGCTCCCTTGGATTTTTTGGGGGATAAGATGGGTGCTATGGGCGATCCTTCTGTTCTAACTTTCATTGCTTTTTGTATGATTAGTTTAATGGCGGTTTTAGGTGGTGGAAAGAATTTGAGTGCTACTTTAGTTAGTTTTTTGATTGGTGGTTTGTTGATTTCCACAGCCGTAGAAATTGGCTTTTTGAATTGGTTTCAAGAATTAGTTTCTAAAGTAGATTTTTTATCAAATTTAAAATTAAACCTATTGGCAGGCGTATTTGTCTTGTTGGTTGGAATGTTTTTAAGTTTTGCAGAAAAGATAAGTTTCAAAGTAGAATTACTGGTTTTATTGATCTTGCCTTTGGGTTTTTTGATCGGAAGCAATTACGCGAATATTTTGCCTGATAATAGCGAATTCAAAATTTCTATGGACAAAGGAATGCAATCCCTCAAAGGGATGATTGATGCCAAATATATGGAACAAGAAAACGTCCAAAAATATGTGGAAGAAGTAGAAGAGGATGAAAGTTTGACGGAAGAAGAGAAGGTGGCTAAAATAGAGGATTTACAGGGGAAGATTAACAAAATGGAAAGTGAGGAGGATATTTTAGCAAAACTAAAAGCCGAAAATGAGCAATACAAACAGTTGATAGAGGCACAGGAAGCGGAATTGAAAGAATATGAATGGTGTGCAGGTTCTAGAGACAGTGGTTCTCAAGTAAAAACCATTCCTGATGCAGTAGTTTCAAACCAACCTTGTGTCCGTGATTTTGCGGTTTCTTTGGTCAAAGAACAACAAGGTGCTTATTCTAACAGAACTAGAGGTTTGCCGAGCAAAGAAGGATTGAAACAAATCTGCTCTTTGCACAAATATTTAGCAAGCAGTTGGAAATATATTAGCGATCCAACCATGATTCGCAACGATTATTACTCGCCAGCAAATCGTACAATTGCTTTGGGTTTGGCAGGAGATTGTGACGACTTTTCTATTTTGAATGCTTCTTGTGTGGAAGCTATTGGAGGAATTACTAGAATTATGGGCGGCTTTTGTACTGGCGGAGGACATGCTTGGGGAGAAGTTATGATTGGTAGCAAGGCAGAATGGGACATTGCCGTTAAAATTATTCGTACAGAGTACAAGGATAAAAATAAACAATTAAAGCCAAATATTGATGAAGATGGACTGTATTGGTTGTCTTTGGATTGGAACATGGGAGCGTTTACTTGTAACGATAGACCTAGTAGAATGATGACTTTGTATACCTCTAAAGAGCAGTTGAAAAAACCGCTTTAGGGGTATTATAAATATTGAAAATGAAATTATTTGCAAGTAGACTGTTTCTTTATGGGGGAACAGTCTATTTTTTTTATTAATTCTCCGTACTTTAGAACAATGTTTAATCCTCTGGCAATTATTTTTTGTCGGATGCATTCTTATAATTATCCTTCATCCTAAACAGAATAAAAAGTGACCACAAGACTACACAGCAAAACGCCACTTTTTTATGCCCACCAATTGAGCGATCAATTGAATAAGAAAATTTATTTTAAGATGGATTGTCATCAACCAACAGGCTCTTTTAAAATACGTGGCGTGGGAAAACGTTGCCAAGAAGCCGTTGAACAAGGCTATGAGCATTTTGTGATTGCTTCTGGTGGAAATGCAGGTTTGGCAACCGCTTATGCAGGTTGGAAAATGGGTATTCAAACAACGGTCGTTGTTCCTACCACAACCAAGGAATTTATGCGGGCTAAGATTGCCGCTTTAGGGGCGACCGTAAAGGTGTTTGGCGATGCCTGGAATGATGCGAATGTGTTTGCGCAAAGTTTGGTGAAAAAAGAGAACGCAATTTATATTCCGCCCTTTGATCATCCAACTATCTGGTCTGGAAATGCTTCTGTTATAGACGAATGTGATACTCAAATGACGCCCCCTGATGCTGTTATTGTGGCTGTAGGAGGCGGTGGTTATTTTTGTGGTGTGATGGAAGGGCTTTTGCGGAACGGTTGGAAAAATACAAAGGTCATTACAGCCGAAACGGATGGAGCAGCTTCCATGAAAAAAGCGATGGAGCAACACAAGTTGATTACCTTGGATAAAATAGATTCCATAGCTTCTTCATTAGGCGCCAAAAGAGTGGCTAAACAGGCTTTTGAATATGGAATTAAGAAGGAGGTTTTGTCTTATGCTGTTTCTGATGGGCAGGCTTTAGATGCTTGCCGTTTGTTTTTGAATGAGACAGGCAATTTGGTCGAACCGGCTTGTGGTGCGGCACTATCTGCGGTTTACCATAACTTAGAAGTTATTCAAGAGGTAGATAGTATTTTGGTCTTAGTTTGTGGTGGTTCTGGATTAAGTTTAGAACAATTTAACACTTATTTGACACAATATTCTTAACCCATTATTACAATAAAATCAAGGATTTACACAACTTATAGACATGAATTTCGTATAAAATAGAAAGAATAACTTGATTCTAAAATCAAATGTTTTCATATTTTTGTGCATATTGTAACTAAACAATAGACATTCTACGATTGTTCATTTGATACCGCTAGATGTCAAGCTATTTTACGGCTAAGAAATAAGGATTCTTTAATCAAGAATCAATTAAAAATGAAAATAATCAAATAGAATTAGAATAAGAAAATGATAGTAAATGCGATATTGGAGGGGGCTTTAGCAGGATTGATATTAAGTGTATTTGTAGGGCCCATATTTTTTACGATGCTCCAATTAGGCGTTGAACATGGTTTTCGAGCTGCATTTGCATTGGCTTTAGGACAGTGGGTCAGTGATTTGGTGTATATATTTTTGGCATTTTGGGGCGCTATCTGGGTAGAGGAAATTATAGGCGATCCAGAAAAACAAGCCGTTTTTGTTTGGTATAGTGGCACTATAGGAGGCAGTTTATTAGTATTGTTTGGAGCTGGTTTATTATTAACAAAATCAGTTTCGACAAACCCCATTGCCCCACGAGGTTCTAATACAAATGATGCTCAGGAAGAAGCGGTTGAAATAGTAAAGCACCATGTTTCTAAAAAAGCCTACTTTGCGTACTTTTTTCAAGGCTTTTTGATTAATACCATCAATCCTACACCACTACTTTTTTGGATGGGATTAATGGCTTTTGCCATTAATAGTAACTATATAGGAGGCGCAACCGCAGCTATGTACGTTTCTGTAATGACGGTTGTTGTTGTTGCAGATTGTTTGAAAATATATTTGGCAAAAGCAATTCGGAATAAACTCAAAGCACATCACTTCTTATATGTAAGGCGCTTGGCTGGTTTAGTTTTAGGTGGATTTGGTTTGGTATTACTTTTGAAAGTAACTATATTATAAACCAGATTAATAAAGATAATACTTAGCTGCGCTGCTACTTCGTGGTCATGGAGTTTAGCTACGCTGCTACTCCGTGGTTTAATTTTTTTGCAAAAAACATAAAAACACATCTTGCATGAAATTCATTTGGCTGATAATCAATTTAATACGATTTAGCTGCGCTGTGACTACGTGATCTACACGAAGTATTGTAAAAAATAACAATTAGATAGAACAATTATAAACATGTAATTGTAAGAATTAACTTAATCCCCAATAGTTTGCTTATGAAAAGGACATATTATATTTACACATTTATACTTTGGCTGTTGACAACGGCTGTGGTATCGGCACAATCTTCCGTTTACTTTTTTTATGATCCAGCTTGTATGCAAAAGTTTGATTATGAAAAAGTAAGTACGTTTAACGACATTGCTCATACCGATTATTATATTTCTATTAGTAATGAAACAAAAGCAATTTTTAGGGTTCAAAAAGATCCTTTAAATTTGAATAAAAAATTGGTGAATGAAATTCCTGTTAAACCATTTATGTGCCAAGATCGTGAAAATATATCTGATGTGTTGATTGATGAAATTAACGCCAGTCAAAAAATGGCTTACATGGTTGTGGAAGCAGGAAATCAATACATTTTGTATGAAATTCGCTCTGTTTCTACATTAACAGAAACCCAATCTGGCATCGTTTACGATGACCCTACCTATGGTTTTAAATACGACTACTTGGTCTCCAAATCTGGAGAAATTTTAAATAAACAGACGAACAAAGAGCGCAATGTGTTTTTTGAGCAAAGAGGAACCATTTCCTGTTTGTCAAATTATCAATTTAAGATCGTGAGTCGCCATGTAGAAACACCTATCAAGCATTTGAGTATCATTTCTACCGTAGGCGTGAATCGAATTAATACCACTCATGGGGCTTTAACTTTGAAAAGTATTAATGATGTGCCGTTTCAGAATTTTATAGCAAAACGCTGTAATATGCCTGTTGCTGTCGCTACTACTGTTAAGGAGGTGCCACCAGTTGTGCCTGCCAAACCTGTAGTTAAAGACACTGTAGGGATGTCTGACTTGGAAAAAAGATTATGGTTGTCTAAGAAAGAAAGAGGTTTTACTGCACGTTCTATAGATCCGATTGTAAAACCTGTTCAACCGATTGGTGAAGCTGGGATGACTCCACCGAATCCTCTAGAGACGACTACTATACCAAGTCCTACTGTTGCCAATGAATTATTGCCAGGTGGTATTTATTTGGTAAAAGAAAAGGAAAATTTATATACCATTTCAGAGAAATTTAGGATTCCTATTCAACGCTTGATTGCCATCAATCAATTGGAAGGGTATTCACTAGGACTGAACCAAGCATTGAAAGTAGTTGATGATGGAACGATACCTAGTGCTAGCCGCAATCCTTTGGTGAAGGTTGATCCTGTTACCAATATGAAAACGACAATTCATGTCGTAGAACAAGGCGAAACGCTGTATGAAATTTCTAAATTGTATGGCTTGGAATTGAAAGATGTTTATAACCTAAATAAGCAATTGACCGATTCTCAAATTGATATTAATCAACAATTGGTTGTCGGCTATGAGCAATTAAAAAAATAGCTTGTTAAAGGGCTTTGTTGCAATCGTTCTAAATAAAAAATAAGCGCCTTTTCGTCAAGAAAAGGCGCTTATTTTTTTATAAGAAAACTTATTACTTGTGTGTATGTTGAAAATGTCTAGAAATATTTTTAGATTTGTCTAAAAATATTATTAGTTAAATCTAATTTATAGATAAAGATATGGAAGAAAACGTACAAATGGCATTTATGCTGACCATTTTAGCAGGTTTAGCAACAGGAATAGGAAGCACCATTGCTTTTTTTGTGAAAGATAGAAGTACCAAAATATTGACTTTTGCAATGGGCTTTGCAGCAGGTGTGATGCTCTATGTTTCCTTTGTAGAAATATTACCAGAAGCAATTATAAAACTAACAGAAGCCTATCACGAGGATGAAAAAACAGGAACCGCCTATGGAGTCCTTGCTTTTTTTGTTGGAATGTTGATTGTTGCTATTATTGATAAGTTAATTCCTGAAGCAGAAAACCCCCATGAGTTTTCTACAGGCTTAAAAGAGAAGCAGGGCACCGATGGCGTGCCTGATCCTGACAAATTAATGCGAATTGGGGTGTTAACGGCTTTGGCTTTGGCGATTCATAATTTCCCAGAAGGAATTGCAACCTTTGTTACTGCTTTGGATGATCCAGAATTGGGGATGACAATAGCGATTGCGATTGCGATTCATAATGTTCCAGAAGGAATTGCGGTTTCTATGCCTATTTATTTTGCAACAGGAGATCGGAAAAAAGCCTTTATATACTCTTTCCTATCGGGCGTTGTAGAACCTTTGGGAGCGATTTTGGGCTATTTTATTTTAATGCCTTACCTAAATGATACGATTATGGGGCTGTTGTTATCTGGAGTAGCAGGGATTATGGTCTTTATTTCTTTAGATCAATTATTGCCAGCAGCCGAGGAATATGGAGAGCATCACTTGTCGATTTATGGCGTTGTTCTAGGAATGATGGTCATGGCAGGGAGCTTGATTTTGATGATTTAATTGATTTGTTTTTTCAAGCAAAAGTCTTGTAATTAAAAATAAAAAGAAAAGAAGCTGCTCCAAAAGGGCGGCTTCTTTTCTATCGACTACCTTACTAAAAAGTAACCACCACGTTTCCGACTTTGTGTCCTTTTTCTACATAACGATGTGCTGCTTGAATTTCATTCAGAGTATATTTTCGATCAATAACTGTCTTTAGTTTTCCGTCTTCAATTAAATTTTTTAAGAACAATAAATCTCTTTTACGCAAGGCTTCGGGACGAAGTCCTGTTGCAGCAAACTTTAATTTTTTACGCCCAAAGAGCGAACCAAAAAGCATGTGGAACAAGCTGCGGATTAAAAGCACAGGCGTTAAAAATACACCATTCTTGCTTAGAGCTTTTTTACTTTTAGAGTAACTGAGTTTGCCAACAGTATCAAAAATAACATCATATGGAGTGTTTAGATGGGTAAAATCTTCTTTCGTATAATCTATCATAAAATCAGCTCCCAAAGAGCGAACCAAAGCCTCATTTTTACTACTACAAACTGCGGTTACTTCTGTTCCAAAGTATTTTGCCAACTGTATAGCAGCCGTTCCAATACTACCAGAAGCGCCATTAATCAATACCTTTTGCCCTTTTTTAAGCTGTATGTTATCTCTGAAAAAAGATAAAGCAGTCGTTGCGCCATCAATCATACCTGTCGCTTCAGCAGCCGTCATGTTATGTGGTTGTTGGACGATAATTGCATCTTCTGCTAGACAAATATATTCCGCATAAGCACCACAATCCAAATCAGTAGAAGCCATCACTTTATCTCCAATTTTATAGTGTTGGACGTTTTTCCCTATGGCGATAATTTCTCCTGCTAAATCAGTTCCTTGAATGGTGATTTTAGGCTTGCTCAGTCCTGTAAATAAACGGGCGAAATAAGGCTTTCCACTACGCATAAAAATGCTTGCAGCAGTTACTGAAGTGGCTTTGATTTGGATGAGTACTTCATTATCTTTTGGATTTGGTCTTGCTATTTCTGTATAGCTTAAAACCTCAGGTCCTCCATATTTATTGGAAACTACTGCTTTCATTGTTGTGTTTGTCATGTTTATAATTTTGTTTCCAAGAGTGTTGGAGATCCTTATAATTAAATTGATAACACAAATGTAATGTAGGAAGGAATAGCAATCGTTCGAGATTATAAATGCGAACCTTTTGTATGAGAATTCGAACGTATAGGGTAGTATTATAATCAAGACTGTTGTTTCAAATAAGCCTTAGGCGTCATGCCTGTTTCTTTTTTGAAGAAGGTATTAAAAGATGTTTTTGAATTAAACCCACTTTCGTAGGCAACGCCCAATAAGGATAAGTGACTATTTTCTGGTAGAATTGCTAAGGCTTTAAAATGCTCTACTCTATAATAATTGATGAATTCAGAGAAATTTTTACCAATTTTGTCATTGAGCAATTCCGATAATTTATTAGGATGAAGCTCTAGCATATGAGCTAATTCTCGGAGGCTTAAATTGGGTTTTAGAAAAGGTGCTTCTTTTTGAATCAGATCTTGAAGTTGTTGGTCATAAAAGGTCGTTTCTTCTGGACTCAA
Source organism: uncultured Aureispira sp. (assembly GCA_937942475.1). Lineage (GTDB taxonomy): Bacteria > Bacteroidota > Bacteroidia > Chitinophagales > Saprospiraceae > Aureispira. The sequence goes on along the minus strand of CALDEP010000190.1, from coordinate 4,942 downwards.
AGAAGCCTTTTTGTATTTCTTTTTTGTTTCAATGAGGAGACTTGGTTTGCCAAAAATCTGTTGCATCAATTCTTTAACCCGAGGCATTTTTCTAACCTCTTTTAAAATAGGTTCTATGTTGAGATAAACCAGCATTGGTAAACGATGCTCAAAACCTTGTTCTATATATTGAATCGACTTTTGATGCTCCCCCAATACAGCATGACAGATAATCAATAAATACAAGGCTCTTTCCATTAAATCAGTTTTTAGAAGGGCTTCTAATTGCTCGATTCCAACCTTTGTTTGTTCCTGATTTCCTGTAGCAGCATGTGCCATTGTCAGACCGCCTATTCGTTGTATATCCCCTCCTTCGTCAATAGGTCGATTCTTAAAAAAAGCTAAGCTTTCTTTATGTTTGCCCATTAATAACAAAGCCTGTCCCCAGTAGAGAATAGAAACAGAAGCGTTTGAATTGTGTTGCAGACTTTTTTTGAAATGATCAATAGCTTGGTCGTACTTTTCCTGTGCATAAAGAATATAGCCTTTTAGATGATAATTAATACCAGAAAAAGGGTCCATCTGAATCGCTGTATCAATATAACTTAGTGCTGCTGGATACTTGGCCTCAGTAACTAAAGTAGAAACCATCGTTTGATGCGCTTCCACTGTAGGATGACTGTCTAGTGCCTTGTTGATGTGAACATAAGTTTTGGGAATATCCCATTCTTGTAAAAAAGAAATCCAAGATAATTGCAACTGGCACTCTGCTAAATCAGGGGCTAATGCAATCGCCTTTTCTAAATAAGGCTGCCCTTTTACAAAGCCTTCACTAGCGGGTATCAAGCCAAGGGTTCCCATTAAAGCATAACTTAAATGCATGCCTAAGTAGGCTTGTGGAAAATTGGGTTGTTGTGCAATTAATTGTTGAAGAATTTCAACTCCTTTGTTAATTCCAGGTACCGTCATCTTTAGGATATAATACCGACTCTTTAGATAAGCTTGATAATTTGGAATACTAAGGTTTGTTGTATTTGTTATTGGTTCTTCAATGTCAAAATGCCCCAAATGTTCTCGCAATTTGTCTGCAATCAAGAAACTGATTTCATCCTGCACCTCAAATATATTGTCAATGCTTCGATCAAAGGTCTCCGACCAAAAATGAAAATCTTCTCGAACATCAATTAACTGAGCGGTGATGCGCATCAAATTTCCAGACAAACGAATACTTCCTTCTAAAAGAATAGAAACATTCAATTGAGTTCCAATTTGAGTAATAGGAATATTTTTTCCTTTAAAAAAGAAAGAGGAAGTACGAGAAGTGACTTTTAAACCCTTAATCTTTGCTAAGGCATTAATGATTTCTTCCGTGATACCATCACTAAAATACTCCTGTTCTTTGTCAGCACTCATGTTGACAAAAGGCAGGACGGCAATAGATTTTTCTTGAGGGTTGAACTTATTTTGAACTAACATTTACATGAAATAGATTAGGTATATAGATGAGTGGTCTAAAGTCTGAAAGACAAGGTACAAGAAAAAAAATAAGGAATCTGAATTAAAAAAACAATATTTATTGAATTTTAAGCCATTAGGGATGGTTGTGTATTATAATTTCCCTATTTTGGGCAATTCAAAGCGACAGTCAAGAACCATGTTTGTATTTGGGGACGGACTCAAGCGGTTTCTATTTATTACATTACTTCGTGGAGAAGTTATATAAGTTTGATTATCAGTAGGATAGTTTTTAAATAACAAAGGTGTTAAATTGCTGATAATCAAATTTATATGAAATGTTTTTTATGTTTTTTTGTAAAAAAAACTAAAAATCCCATGAAGTATTATTATTAATAACAAAAAAAATCAAAATGATTAACATTACTCTTCCTGATGGCAGCGTTCGTAAGTATGACTCAGGAGCAACTGGACTAGACATTGCCAAATCTATTAGTGAAGGCTTGGCACGGAATGTATTATCTGTAAAAGTAAATGGCGAAGTGTGGGATGCCACCCGTCCGATTGAAAACGATGCAGCAATACAGTTATTAACCTTCCGTGATGATGCTGGTAAGGCTACTTTTTGGCATTCTTCTGCCCATTTGATGGCAGAGGCGCTAGAGGCTTTGTATCCAGGGGTTAAGTTCGGGGCTGGTCCTTCTCTTGAAAATGGCTTTTATTATGACATTGACTTAGGTGATCGTGCCTTGTCAAGCAATGACTTTGAAGCCATTGAGAAAAAAATGTTAGAGTTAGCTCGTCAAAAAAATGAATACCTAAGAGAGCCAATTAGTAAGGCTGGTGCCATTCAATACTTCGAAGAAAAAGGAGATGAATACAAACTGGAATTACTACAAAAGCTAGAAGATGGAACCATCACTTTGTACAAGCAAGGGGAATTTACAGATTTGTGCCGTGGACCACATATTCCACACACAGGCTTTATCAAAGCCATCAAGCTGACTAAAGTTTCGGGTTCTTATTGGCAAAATAATGAGGAGAATGCAAGAATGACTCGTGTTTATGGAATTACATTTCCAAAGGCAAAGGAGTTGAAGGAGTATTTGGCGATGATTGAAGAAGCAAAACAACGAGATCATAGAAAATTAGGGAAAGAATTGGAGTTGTTTATGTTCTCGGAAAGAGTTGGTGCAGGTCTACCAATTTGGTTGCCAAAAGGAACTGCTTTGAGAAATAGATTGCAAGATTTCTTGACAAAAGAACAAATCAAACGAGGTTATCAACTGGTAACAACACCACATATTGGACATAAAAATCTATACATCACTTCTGGACATTACGAGAAGTATGGAGCAGATAGTTTCCAACCAATTGGGACGCCCAAAGAAGGGGAGGAGTTCATGCTAAAACCGATGAACTGCCCACATCACTGTGAAATTTATGCGCACAAACCGCATTCTTATAAAGAGTTACCTCTAAGAATTGCAGAATTCGGAACGGTTTATCGTTATGAGCAAAGTGGAGAATTACATGGCTTGTCAAGAGTGCGTTGTTTTACGCAAGATGATGCGCATTTGTTCTGTACTGTCGATCAACTAAAAGAAGAGTTTATTGAAGTTTTAAACTTAACCTTGTTGGTCTTCCGTAAAATGGGCTTTAACGATTTTACAGCTCAAATTTCTTTGCGTGACCCAGCAAAACCTGAAAAATACATTGGTTCAGATGAAAACTGGGATGCCGCAGAAAGTGCGATTATAGAAGCAACTAGCGAACTGGAGTTGAACACCGTAACAGAGTTGGGAGAAGCAGCCTTTTATGGTCCTAAATTAGACTTTATGGTTCGGGATGCACTCGGTCGTTCTTGGCAATTGGGAACCATTCAAGTAGATTATAATCTACCAGAACGCTTTGAGTTGGAATATACGGGTGCTGATAATGCACAACATCGTCCTGTGATGATTCACCGTGCGCCATTTGGTTCTTTAGAGCGTTTTATTTCTGTGTTAATTGAGCATACAGCAGGTAAATTCCCATTGTGGTTGACTCCTGAACAATATGCTATTTTGCCCATTTCTGATAAATTTGTTGATTATGCCAATGAGGTGAAAAATCAATTGGAAGCGCAAGATATTAGAGGCTACATGGATGACAGGAATGAAACGTTGAAGCGTAAAATTAGAGATGCAGAAGTGAAAAAAGTGCCGATCATGTTAATTGTAGGTGGAAATGATGTAGAAGGAAAAACAGTTTCTGTTCGTATGCAAGGAATAGATGATGGTGACAAAGGCGCTATGACCATACCTAATTTCATTGAGTTTTTCAATGGCTTATTAGAAGAAGAAGGGTAGTTTTTTTTAGAATTACTTTAAGAATAATCAGGAGGATTTGGGCTAGCCCAAATCCTCTTTTGTTTTTTATAGATACGATCAAGGTATAATTTTTTGCTTTTTTATTTATTATAATAAAGCATATAAAATCTTGAATACTATATGATAAAGGCATATTTTAGTAAAAACTAAACAACTCTTTAAATCCTAAAACGAAACTCATGAAAGTAATTTGTCCCTTCTATTGGATAGGTCTATGCCTATTCTTTTTCCCTAGTTTACAAGCATTACTTGGGCTAAACACAATTTCCATTGATTAAGTATTTAATTCTAATTTTAATATAAGACTGAAAATAAGTCTTAATTATGATCTAATCATGTTATTTGCAAGGCTTCGAAAACGGTATTTTTTAAGCAACCAGCAAATACATTTTATACATTTATTTTTTCACTTTCATAAAACCTCCTTTTTATGATCTTATTAAAAAGAAGCCATTTAATGGGCTGTCTCATGCTCTTTCTTATGTGCTTATCAGAGCAATCGAAAGCCGTGGTAGGCGCAGAGCTAAGTTATCAATATGTAAATCAAAACGAGTATCGAATGGTCTTGGCGGTCTATCGACTTTGTTCAGATCCTTTACCATCTAATAGTCAAACCTTGAATTATAACAGCCTTAATTGTGGTTCTGGCGGTTCGATTACGGTCAATTTGGATACCTCCTATGAAGTCTCAGGAATTAACACTCATTTGTATGCTCAAAGTTCTTGTAATGGTGGGACACATCTAGGGCTGGAATTATTTGTCTACATAGACACCTTGACCTTTCCACAAACTTGTACCGATTGGATTGTCAATTGGACGGGCTGTTGTCGAAGTTTTAGTCTTACAAATTTAAGTACAGTAGGTAGCCCTATTTATGTAGAGGCTGGAATTAATAGTACTGGAGCGTATAATTTTTATTCTTTTTCTAATAATAACTATTATTGTGCAGCAGATTCTATGCGTGATAATCGTCTTTATCGAACGGTTACAACAAATACAGGAGATAGTTTGCTGTTTAATTTTAGTTGCCCAATGCAAGGCGCTAACAACTGTTTGTCTCATGTAGCGGGATTGAGTTCTACACAACCTTTTGTGACACATGCTAGTGGAACGGTTGAGTTGAATCATTTGAACG
>CALDEP010000189.1 GCA_937942475.1 uncultured Aureispira sp. | reverse complement strand
AACGATGTTTTTAATTGAATACTCCCTAGAATCAAAACTATTATCAATTCTAATATAAAATAGGCAAGCCCTAAATTAGTTAATTGAGCATAATCGTGTACGACAAACCCAACTGAAAGGCAACAATAAAATAGATTGGCCATCGCAATGCCTCTCAAAAAAAGCAGCTCATTCTTCTTCACCTTCAAATAACAAACTAAGTCATACAAGGCAAATAGGCAAGGTAAAAAGGCTAAAAAATACAAGGTTTCTTTAGGCATTCCAAACAGGCTTTCAAATTGCACTAAAACGATTCCCAACAAAAAAGCAGATAACAGAGCACCTAAGCCGTCTATTATAAAAAAGGTTTTAGGATTAAAAGTCATTATTTTTATTTTTGTTTTTCTATAATATATTTATATGTTGGGTAACATAGAGTTACCGAATAAATTAGACGTACCTTGGAAAATACACATTTGGATTTTGTTCGTTGTTGCTAACCAGTAGTAGAAACTTGCTAAGTTGAAAATGATTTCATCATGAAGCAAGCAACACAAACATGGATTATCCAGTTTTTGAACTAGAATCGTTCAAACCTTTCTCTGAAAGCCTTATTTGGCAATTAAATCGCGATTTTTACCAAGATACAGGAATTGAGGCATGGAGCAAAGCAATTGTTCCTCATAACATGACCAGTAGTTCTATGGTTGGCAAAACTTATGCTGAACTAATCTTGGGTTTTCTAAAAGATTTAGCGGCAAAAGGACAGACCACAGATACGGTTTATATCCTAGAACTTGGAGCGGGACATGCTCGTTTGGCATTTCACATTATCAAGCATTTAGAAGCCTTAAAGGCATTATTAGAGCTTGAATTGCCGCCCTATTGTTATATTGTTAGTGATATTGTAGCTGATAATTTAAACTTTTTCAAGAATCATCCTCAATTACAAACCTACTTTGAACAAGGCATTTTAGATTATGCTTATTTTGATGCTGTTGGAAGTACAGCAATTCAATTAGAATACAGCAAGACGCTAATTAATAGCCAGGATTTGAATCAACCAATTCTTGCGATTGCCAATTATTTTTTTGATTCTCTTCCCAATGATTTATTTCTAATTCAAAATAAAACTATTTCTGCTTGCTCGATGGCACTTCATTCAAGTATAAATCCTAAAGAAGCAAAAGCGATTGACTTATTAAAAAACATAACAGCAAGCTATCAGAAAACGCCTTTATCCAATGCTTTTTATTCCAATCCTATTTCTAATGAAATCCTAGAAGATTACAAAGATACGCTCAGCGACAGTCATTTATTTTTCCCTCAAAAAGGGCTAGAATGCCTCAACAACCTAATCGCTTTTTCCAAAAAAGGCTTAATGGTTCTTTCTATGGACAAGGGCTTTCATGAAATACACGAGATAGATAAAAGGGAAGAACCTGACATGGTTACACATGGTAGTTTTTCTTTGTGGGTCAATTACCACGCCTTGGGTCAATTCTGCCAAAAAAAGGGTGGAAAAGCTTTGTTTTCTAGCTTTTCCACCTTTCATTTAGAATTGGGCTGTTTGTTATTCTTACCAGAACACAACAGTTATCAACATACACATTTGGCTTATGAACGTTTTGTCAACAATTTTGGTCCTGACGATTTCAACAGTATAAAAAAATTAGCCTACCGAGTCATTTCCAAACTCTCTATCGTAGAGTTAATTGCCCTGCTGCGATTAAGTGCTTACGATTCGACTTTCTTTATGAAAATTTTGCCCCAATTAAAGAACCTTTCTCAACGCATCAACTTCAACGAAAGAAAACGATTGGCAGAGAGTCTTCATCAAGTATGGAATTTATTCTTTGACTTGAACGAGTCTTATGATTTGCCTTATGAATTGGGCGGTTTCTTTTACGATCTTGGTTTTTATCAAGAAGCTTTGGATTATTTTCAGTATGCCATCAATACCTCTGGACAAAAAGACGATATTTATTACAATCAAATCTTGTGTTATTATCAATTGCGCAAAGATACGCTATTCTACAAAACCTTAGAGGCAGCCAGAGTGGCATTTCCTGAAAGTACCTTGTTTGAAAATTTGGATAAGTTGGATATGAATGCTGTTTAGTTAGGTTTTAGCTTCTCCTCTACCATTTGTTTTAGCCAAGCAAAAAACGAGGCTCTTTCTTTAGCCCAAAAGTAGCCTAGTAAACACTTTGTTATCGCTGGTTATTGTTCTACAAGTTATCTATTTCTTTCTTTGACAAACCAGTAGCTTTGTTTATAATCTCTGTCGAGATGCCTTGTTTTTTTAGATTTTTAGCAACTTCAATTTTCCCTTCTATGATTCCTTCTTCTTTGGAAGCATCAACCACATTTTTTAAATCACGATAGTACTTTAAACTTTCTTCATATTGCTCTTTCTCTTTTGGAGTAAATTTAGCAATTTCTGCAATTTCGAATAGTTTTTCAAAACCAAAATCAGTAAGAGGATTTATATATTTGTCTTTTAAAGTCATTTTCTAGTATTTATGCACAATATACAAGTATGCGTTTTTTACAGCATGAAATTTCTATTCTTGTATAGTTTTTAAAAATGAAAGCTAAGAAATTATCTGATAGTCACAGTGTTTTATTTTTAATTATAATTATCATAGTGTAAGGCTCTAATAGCATTAATTGCATGATTTCCCCAATGAACATTTCTTCCAAACACTATATCCCAAATTCCATCTTCTATAAATGCTGGTTTTTTTGACTCAATTTTTAAAATTCCATTTTTTATTTCTTTGTAAATATCACTTAAATCATCAATTAACCATCCTTGAGTTGGGTCCTCTTTTTCTAAATGGAATGGGTCAAAGACTTCAAAATAAAAATTTTTATCTCCAAGTTTATTACTTATCAATAAATTCATTTTTTTAAGTTGATGCTCTGAAAGCAGGTCTTCTTTCTCTGTTTCAAATTGTAATTCAATTGGGGGCAAATCCCAAGATAATGCATAAACTTTACTTAAAACTTTATGTAGTTTACACCGAAACTCGTAGGTAGATGCGGTTGTTTCTTCCTCTAATAAATGGAATAATTCATCCACAGATTTTTTGAAGATTAAATATTCTTCGGATTCAATAAATTTTTCATATCCAATTTTTTCCATTCGTATAATTGATTAAATATCAAGAGTTTTCTTGTTTGGATTTTATTAGCTATCGCTCTTTTTTACTTCATTTTTTGTTTGATCGTGGCTAACCTTTTGATATCTCCTGTTTGACAAAGAGCCAAGTGTTCTGTTTTCACCAGCCGACAATCAAAACTACATTTTTTTTTATAAAATCGTTTCAGATACAAATCAAATCGTAGATTTGATGGTGTAAGAGGGAACAAGGCTGTTAAACGTTCCAGTCTTTTTAGTCAAAAAAAATTCATAGGATCAATACTACCATACCTTTCTATTTTTTTAGTAAATTTATAATCCTATCAATTTCATCAACACTAGTAACAATTATGGATTTATCAAAGCGCCCATCCCCAAAAGAAGTCAAACAGATGTTCAAGCTATTCAAACCTTTGTTTTGGTTGAACGATCCCGTTTTTTACGATGCCGACTTGATTCCTAAAGAAGGTCCTGTTTTATTTGTTGGAAATCATACCTTATTAGGGCTTTGGGACGCAAGTATTATGTGGTTCAAATTGTATAATGATAAGGATATTTTCACTTATTCTTTGGGCGATCGAGCTCATTTTCAAGTGCCATTTTGGCGGACGTTGGCTGGTAAATTTGGAATGGTAGAAGCTAGTAGGGAAAATTGCACCCAATTGATGAAGGACAAACAGTATACCTTAGTCTTTCCAGGAGGTTCTAGGGAAGCCTTTAAAAATAAAGGAGAAGCCTATAAATTGAAATGGGATAACCGTACTGGTTTTGCAAAAATGGCGATTGAGCATCAATGCACCATTGTTCCTTTTTCTGCCGTTGGAGCAGAAGAATGCTATGAATTGGTTTGGGACAGCGAAGAAATTCTCTCCTCTCCTTTAGGAACCTTATTGAAACAATTTGGCGCTCGGAAAGACATGGTTATTCCACTTGTCAAAGGCGTTGGCTTAACACCGCTTCCAAAACCACAGCGATTTTATTATAAATTTGGCAAACCCATTTCTACACAGCAATACAAAGGAATGGACAAAGACAAAGATGCCATTGAAGAATTAAAAACTTCTGTACGTCTAAGTGTTGAAGCTGGCATCGAGGATTTATTAGAAATAAGAGCCAATGATCCTAATAAAACCTTGTTCAAACGCATTTTATCCCAAATGCTTCATAAGTAAATGGGGCTGATAAAAATGCTATTTTTTTTAGTATTCTATTAAGTTTTTATAATTAGCAAAAAAAACATAAAAAACTAACAGCCAAACAGTTAATCCAACAAAATAAATATAAACTAAGCATTTTTCGACAAAAAGGGCTTTACTAAAACTAAGTTTTCTCTTTTTTTGTGTTTTATTTAGTCTCTAGACTCGCTTATATTAGTGTTAGATAGTTGGGTTAGTATTTCTTCCCTAAGTGATCCCTTTACTTAAAGAAGATTAAATGAAATTAGTTATTTTAACCCCTGCCCTTTGGAGTGATTGACCGAAGGGCTTTTTTATGTCCTTTAGGGAACAATCATTTCTGTAAAATTTTATTTAACCACTATCAGTATCTTTTTTTTCAAAAAACTAAAAAATTCATAAAGTCTTAGGAATGAGAATTAAATAAAGTATCTAAGTTTTGAAGTTAGATTTTTGAGGATAAAAAGCTTATTCGAAACGATACCTTATTTAATTTCCATTCCTTATTAGCAAGCTGTATATTTGTAGTATGCCAATCTTACAAACATATCAATTTCCTACTTTTGAAGTCCTCATTTGGAAGGTGACCGAGCCACTTCCTTTTTTTATTGAAGCTTTAGAGCTTACCAATAGTGAATTAAGCCTATTACAACAAAAATACAGCAAACCAATTGCTTTGCAGCAATGGTTGGCTAGCCGATCGGGACTTCAAGAATTATTCAAGACCTCCCATCGGGATTTCAAAAAAAACGAAACAGGAAAATTAGAACTAAAAGACAAACGGTATCAACTGTCTGTAAGTCATAGCGATGCTTATATTTCAGTTGCCAAATCCAAGCAAGCCATTGGATTAGATTTGCAAGTTCCGACTCCAAAATTAGAACGGATTGCTAGCAAGTACCTTGCCGCAGAACTACTAGTAGAATTAAAAAAAAGTCCTTATTATGTTGATTATCTCCACCTTTACTGGGGTATCAAAGAGGCGCTATTCAAGGCTTATGGTTTGGGAAAAGTAGATTTCATCCAACATTTGCACATCGAACCTTTTGACAATGTTTTGAAAGGAAATACGAAAGCGAGTATTATTAAGCCCAATTTTAAAGCTAGTTATCAAGTTTTTTATGAAAAGACGACAAATTATTACCTTTGTATTGTAACAAAAGAATAATTTTGACTTAAGCAATCATAAAATCATAAATTCCAATTCTTAAACATGAAAATAGCATCTTGCCTACTTTTTTTAATTAGCCTTTCTTTTTTGGCTTGTAATTCTGCCGATCAAAAACTCCCTCTAGATGATAGTGGTCGAGAAGATTTCACTGCTTTTCATGCGAAATTTTATACTGATAGTCTCTTTCAATTACAAAGGATTGAATTTCCTTTACTTGGCAATAATCCTGATGGAAGTACAGAACCTTTTCTTTGGGAGGTTGAAAACTGGAAATTCAAAAAAGCGGTAGACGCTGAAAGTAATAAGATTAAAGCCATTCCATTTTACGATATGGGAGATGTCGTTCGAGAGCGCATTATTATACAAGATGCCTTTATGATTCAAAATATGTTTTCTCTAATTGATAATAAATGGTATTTGACCGAGTATTCGGGCATGCGAGACCTTGCCTATTTTGCCACTAAAAAACCTGTGGAGGAAGTACTTCCAGAAGTGGTTTCAGATACGATGATGGTAGAGCCTGTAGAGTAGTTTTATTTTGAATAGTAGTATTGCAACAAAACAATCCAATAGAACAAATTCATTATCAAATGAATTAAATACAAAGAGAGGGTAATTAAATTTAATTACCCTCTCTAACGTACTTTATATCCTATTAAATTGCTGAGGCGCCAGCTTCTGCAACTGTGTGGTCGTTTTCGACCGAACTTCCACTTACTCCAATCGCTCCAATAATTTCACCTGAAGCATTTTTAATTGGCACACCACCTGGAAAAGTGATAAGTCCATTATTTGAGTGTTCAATGTTATACAAAGCGCCACCTGGTTGAGATAAGCTTCCAATAACGCCTGTATTCATGTCAAAATAACGAGCCGTTTTAGCTTTCTTGATAGAGATATCAAGTGAACCCAACCAAGCACCATCCATACGTGCGAAAGCAACTAAATTTGCTCCTGCATCTACAATAGCAATATTCATTTTTGTATCAATTGCTTTAGATTTTTCTTGTGCTACTGAAATCATTTTTTCAGCTTGTGCTAATGTAATATTCATGTTTTTTGTTTTTTTGTTGTTATTGATCTCATGCAAATGTACTACATAAAACAGTCCATCAAGTTACTAAAAAAGGTCAAAAACTTATGAAAAAAGGTCAAAAACAAAAAGCGTTATTCTTGTCTAGGAACGTCTAAAAAATAACTTAAGTAGGTGGGCAAAAGAAAGCGTACAATGAAAATGTTCTAGTTTTTTTGGCTATCAAGGCAGTAAAATAGGAAGATAGCGGGCTATCTGAGTTTTTTACTAACGAAGATAGACGACAAAAATAGTCATTTTTAGTGCG
>CALDEP010000188.1 GCA_937942475.1 uncultured Aureispira sp. | reverse complement strand
TTTTTTTATAAATTATAGTCCTATTTTGCCTAACGCAACAGCGTAATATTTCCTTTTAGAAAGGCTTCACTCCCATCGTCGCAAGTACATTGCATGTAATACCCATAGACATCAGGAGATAATAAGGTTCCATTAAAAGTCCCGTCCCAACCTCTGCTTTGATCGCTGGTCTCAAATACTTTTTGTCCCCAACGATTATAAATAGCAAAAGTCATTTCTGTAATATTATTCCCTTCCACCATCAATACGTCATTATGACCATCATTATCAGGAGAAAAAGCCGAAGGTACAAAAACAACAGGATTTCCGCAGAGTGGTGGCAAAATTCGGACGGTAACAGAGTCCAATAAAGAACAACCATGATCGTTTCTCACGGTTACATAATAAGTATTTAGGCTACGAGGATTTGCAGTGGGATTATGAATATCTGTCGCACTTAGACTGGTATCTGGCAACCAGTTGTACGTATAATCTGTATCGTAAGTGACTAACAATTGGCTCGTTTGACCTAGATAAATTTCATCGGGCGTGGCTGAAACCGTAAACCTTGGCGTAACAGGACTGACAATAACACTGGTGTAACCTGTATCTTTGCAATTTTCGGTATTGGTCGCCACGACCTCAAAGTAAATATCTCCACCCGCCAAAACCCAAATACTATCTGTCCCTTGTCCCGAAATAATGTTATCAGTAGGCGTCCAAGTATAATCAATAATATCGTGGTAATTTTGTCCTGTTGTAAATGCGGTTAATAATAAAGTATCTTCTTGACAAATCGTCTGTGAACCTATGGCTCCGATCAATGGCTTTGTAAGCGGCACGTATAATGTCCTGCTAAACGTATCTTTGCAAGGACTCCCCACGCCTGCCACTAAAGTAATGGTATACGTTCCTGTATCTGGAAAGGTGTAGATTGGATTAAAATCTGTAGAGGTCGCTAGATTTCCAAAATTCCATAGGTATTGGTTGTTAGTAGCAATACTTTGATTGTTAAAAGGTACCGTAAGCGTGTTATTACACACAAACATAGTAGAGTCAAAGTCTGCCAAAACGGTATCTATTGGTACATTTACTTGTGTTAATTGTGCTTGGTCTACACAACCATAATTATTGATTGCCGTTACAAAAACCCCAAAACTTCCCCCACTTACCGCCATCCAAACACTATCCGTTCCTTGTCCTGATAAAATGTTGCCAGGAGGCGACCAGCTGTAGTTTACAATCTGATTAAATTCAGAAAAAACATTAGAGGCGACTAACAAAACTTTGTTGTCGTTACAGATGATTGGTGCGCTTATTACGTCAATAGCCGCAGCCTCTATATTCAATTGCACATCCATTTCTATAGAATCTTCACAAGGCGTTCCGAGTCCCGAAATCAATGAAATAGTATAGAGTCCTGTATCTGGAAAAGAATGGGTTGGATTTGTAGCAGAAACGCCTGGACTGCCATCTCCAAAATCCCAAAGAAAAGGTCCTGTATAGGGGCTACTTAGATTAATAAAATCAATATTCAGAGAACCATTACAAGGAGGAATATCAGGTGCAAAATTTGCTAGAATAGATGAAATACAAGGGGTTACAATAAATTGAAAATCTCGTCGCACTTCTCCAACCAAAACACCATTTCGATATTCACGAATACAAATTCCAAAAACAAAGGTGCCGTTGGTAAAAGGTGTTCCTGTTAATAAACCTGTAACTGGATCTATCGTAAATGGTTGTGGTCCTCCAAGCATATTGCTAAGATTGTAAGGCGTTCTCCAGGTTACAAATTCATCAAAAAAGGAACCAAAAACATCATAAGGCGTGCATAAGGCATAAACAATAGAATCGCCATCCGTATCTGTTGCTGAATGGTCGTAACTAAAGGCTTGTCCATTACAAATATAAAAAGGCGGCCAGTCGTCAAACTTAGGCGCACTGTTACAACCCAAAAGCGATTCTTCAGTCATCACGGCATGATAGGCGGCTTCTGTTGCCGTTGGATCAACGATATTGATAATATCTTGGTTTCGACAACAGATTTGATACAAAAACTGGTAGCCTCCGACTCTAAACGGCAATGATACGACCTCTCGATAAGTTGTGGTATGGATACAAGCAGAGGTCGGAATAACGGAACAAGCAGAGGCAGAAAAATCCAGCGTATCGTTGTTCCGCAAACTCATATTGATGGTATACAAGGTTTGCCCATTCGAGCCCAGTACTTCTATACGTGCAGGGTCTTCAAACCAAGGCACGCCTGTATCACAGTCTCTAAACAACTGAAGGGTTATTTCATACTGATCGTTTCCCAAACAGCTATAGTTAATTTCTCCCCCAATAATGTGTGTTGCAAAAAGGGAATTTATGGAAGCAATAAAACAACTTATGCTAAGGATAAAATAGTGGAGTTGACGTGTTTTCATGGTGTTTTTTTTCATCATAAGATAACACATAATTTGAATAAAATCAAGCCCAATACAATCAATAATACAATTATATTATAATTTCTCAAATCCTAAAAATACATTATCATTTTAATAGCGTAATATTTCCTTTGGTAAACAACTCACTACCATCATTACAAACACATCTTAGGTAATATCCGTAAACATCTGGTGGCAGCGCTTTTCCTTTAAACGTACCGTTCCAGCCAATCGCTTGGTCATTGGTTTCAAATACTTTTTGTCCCCAACGATTATAAATTGACATTGTAATTTCCCGAATGTTATTCCCATTGACCATCAACACATCGTTGTATCCATCGCCATCGGGTGAAAAAGCATTGGGTATGAAGACCGTAGGCAAACCACAGATCGGTAATTTAATAGGAATCAAGACAGAATCTTTGCTGGTACAACCATATTGATTCGTGGCAGAGACAATGTACCAAGTAGGCTGTCTAGGCATTGCCATTGGATTATAAATAAAATAATCACTCAAAGTAGTATCTACCGCCCAATTATAAGTATAATCTGGATCGTTTGTTGTTGTTAATTGTGTGCTTTGACCTACGAAAATACTGTCAGGCGTTGCACTGGTGCTTAAGCTTGGAGAGATATAAATAATCTGCCCTTGTGCATAAGCGGTGTCAATACAGCCATGAGAATTATTACCAATCACCATAAAAGTCGTATTGGTATCCATCAGCGCATAAGCGGTATCGTTTCCTTGTCCTGCAAAAATTTCGTTGCTAGGATACCATTGATAATCTACCCAATCGGTATAAGCATCTAGTGCATTGGTGACCACTAATTCTACGGTATCTTCTTTGCAAATTACAGAGACATCTTGTGCATCTAGCACCAAACCATGTAAAGGCAAGTAGACTTCTAGATCAAAAGTATCTGGACATTGACTTCCTACCCCCGCAATCAAACTTACCGTATAGCTTCCTGTATCGGGGAAATTATACATTGGATCTGAATCGGTTGAACTGGCTAGATTTTGAAAATTCCATGCATAATTATTTGTCGTTAAATTACTGGTAGAAGTATTCACAAAAGGAACCAACAAAGAAGTATTACAACGGACATCTAAAGTATCAAAAGAAGCATTTACTTCTAATACATTGATAATTGCAATCGTTGTATCTCGACACAAATGACTGTTCAAAGCACTGACGCTTATGCTGGTGGTACTCGTTGGAATAATGAGCACGGAATCGGTTCCTTGTCCTGAAATAATTTGCCCTCCAGGAGACCAAACATATTCAATACTATCAGAATACTGTTCTAATA
This sequence comes from uncultured Aureispira sp., assembly GCA_937942475.1. Taxonomy (GTDB): domain Bacteria; phylum Bacteroidota; class Bacteroidia; order Chitinophagales; family Saprospiraceae; genus Aureispira. The sequence goes on along the minus strand of CALDEP010000188.1, from coordinate 10,442 downwards.
AATCATCGACCACTAACCACACAGAATCGCCAACACAGGCATCTTGTGGTCCAATTGGTGCCAAATCAACGCCATAAAGAGGCAGGTACAAATCTAGCAGCATCGTATCTGGACACAAGCTGTTGCTTCCTACAATCAAACTAACGGTATAATTTCCAGTATCTGGAAAGGTGTAAATTGGATTCGTTAAGGTACTCGTTGCTAGGTTATCAAAATTCCATAGGTAATTACTAGCTCCCAAACTATTGGTTGAATTATTGATAAAAGGAATGGCTAAAGAGATATTACAAGCCAAATCAAGTGTATCAAAATCTGCTTGTATGTCAATCACATCAAGGTTAAAACTTTGGGTACTCGAACAGCCGTAATTATTTTGTCCAGCAACTTGTATGGTTGTGGAATTGTTGGCTATAATAAGAACAGAGTCGGTTCCTTGTCCTGTTGCAATGGCAGTATTGGGTGTCCAAACATAGCTTGTAGAAGTAGCATAATCTTTGTAAAGATCGTTTGCTTTAATAAAAATACTATCGCCTTTACAAGCCGTTATATCTGGAAGCGGCAGCAAGTCCATTGCCGTTAGTTGTACCAATACATCCACTATGCTCGTGTCAGGGCATAAACTTCCTACACCTGCTATTAAGCTGATGGTATAGCTGCCTGTGTCTGGAAAAACAAACGTTGGATTCGTAGTTGTCGTGCCTCCTAAAGCTCCAAATTGCCACTGATAGTTATTATTAACTGGATTACTCGTACTTTGATTTTGAAACTGCACGGTCAAGGAGGTATTACAAGGAGGAATATTCGTTGCAAAGGCAGCGTCTACTTGTCGCACATTGATGGTCGTTATGGCGCTACTGGCGCAACCATAATTGTTGATTCCATCTACCTGAAATTGTGTTGTTTGTGTTACCGCTACCCAAACACTATCCGTTCCTTGTCCTCTAAGAATGGAGGCGGCGGGCGTCCAGGTGAAGCTTGTTGAATCTGAATAACCTTCGTAGGTATCCGTTGCAACCAACAAAACAGTGTCTCCTTCACAAATGGTTTGAGCTGGTGTTACAGAAAGTTCTAATGCTTCTATTTGAAGATTCATATCAACAGAAAACGTATCAATACAAGGCGAGCCTATTCCTGCAATTAAGGTGATGGTATAGGTTCCTGTATCGGGAAAGGTAAAGGTTGGATTGATCACTTGGCTATTTCCCAAGGTATCAAACAACCAATTATAAGTTCCTGTGACCACTTGACTCGTATTATCAAATGGATAGATCAATACTTTATTACATTGCAAACCTGTGGTATCAAAATCCGCTACGGTCTGTCGAGCACAAGTTCCTACTACGTGCTGAAAATCTCTTCGAGTAACAGAAATTAAGGTTCCATTCCGATATTCTTTTAGGCAAACACCGACTAAGAAGACACCTAAATTCTGTGGTGTCCCTGTCAGTAAACCCGTTGCAGGATCTATTGCCAATGGATCAGGACCGCCTAAAACATTGGTTAAACTATAAGGGGCTTGCCATGCAATACTTGGATATGGTGGTGCATTAGGAGGATTGGGTGCTGGGTTCGTCGGCGTTCCTCCATTTGAAGGATCGCACAATTCATACACAATCGAATCGCCATCTGCATCGGTGGCAGAATGATCAAAAGCGATTGGAACACCAGAACATAAATAGACTCTTGGCCATTCGTTAAAAACAGCCGAACTATTACAGCCTTGCAAGGCAGCAGGGGAAATATACGTCCAATAGGTAGCTCCTGTAGAACTAGGGCTGACAATATTGGCAATATCTTGGTTTCGACAACAACGCTGATAAGCTAAAGTATATCCTGTTACAGAAAAAGGAAGTAGAATCGTATCGGTATAAGTTGTGGTATGAATACAGACATTATTAGGAACGATTAGACAAGAATCAGGTAAATAAATATCTAGGGTATCGTTAATCGCATTATTCAAATTGACAAATTGAGTCGAAATATAGGCATTCGATTGCCCATCAAAAATTCCTATAGAAGCAGGATTGTCAAACCAAGGAACTCCTGTATCACAATCCCGAAAGATGGTTAAGGAAATTTCATATTGATCGTTTCCCAAACATCGATAATTCATTTCTCCCCCCACAATATGCGTTGCATAAATATTTTGAGGACAGCAGTTTAAAATTAAAAATAATAGAATGCTGTGTAAAGCATGGACTAGTGCTTTTTTCATAATAGAATCGTTTTTGAGCTGTGGGGGCTATCAAAAAATGTAAAGATTCAAAGATGTTATAACCCTAAGATACTCCTAGTATAGATCTTCTCCCCTTCATTATTAGACAGCCCATAAAGCATATCGCTCAACCAAACTATCCATATTTATTTTAGTAAGGTAATATTTCCTTTTAAGAATAAAGAACCTCCTTTGTCACAAGTACATCGCATATAATAACCATATACATCTGGTGGTAATTCTTTTCCGTTAAATGTGCCATCCCAACCAATAGATTGGTCGTTGGTTTCAAATACTTTTTGTCCCCATCTGTTGTAAATAGCCATGGTCATGTCGTCAATATTATTCCCATTCACCATCAATACATCGTTGTAACCATCTCCATCAGGAGAGAATGCATTTGGAATAAAGATGACAGGACCATCACAAATCGGCTCTCTGATACGAACCGTGACGGAATCATTATCTGTACAAAACTGATTGCTTATCGTTAAGTAATACGTCTTTGTTTGTCTTGGTCTAGCTACTGGATCGAAAATATCATACGCACTTAACGTAGTATCTGGTAACCAGTCGTAAATATACCCTGCAACATCGGTGGCTAGTAGTTGTGACGTTTGTCCCAAAAAGATACTATCGGGGATCGCAACGACGGTAAAGGCAGGAGAAATGGTGGTCACATTAACATGAGAAAAGGCGGTATCTCGACAACCTCTATCGTTTAATCCTATGACCATAAAATCCAAATCCGCATTTGCCAAAACATCTACACTGTCTGTTCCTTGTCCTGTTATAATATTAATCGTTGGTGTCCAAGTATAATCAACGACGCTGTTGTATAAAGATAAGGTATTTAATGCTGTTAACAAAACCGTATCGCCTCGACAAACCAACTGACTATCAGAAGCTATTATTTCAAGTCCATCAATAGGTAAATAAATTTCTTGTGTAAAAGTATCTGGGCAAGCGGTTCCTAATCCGCCAATTAGTGTTACGGTATAACTTCCTGTATCTGGAAATGTGTGGACGGGGTTTAGATCTGTTGATGTTCCTGTTCCGTCAAAATTCCAAATAAATCCTACATTAGGATCAACACTAGTATTCGTAAATGGAACAGCTAAGGATTTGTTACAAATCAATTCTGTCGTGTCAAAGGTTGCATTCACTTGAAATACTTGCAATGGCAAAATCACCGTATCAACACAGCCGTTATCATTCACTACATTTACTGTAAAAATAGCATTGGCATCAGCAATAATTTGAATGGAATCGGTTCCTTGTCCTGATAAAATAGACGCACCAGGTGTCCAAACATATCCTGCTATATTATTATAATTTGCTAAAGTATTGGTGACACTAAGTGTCACTTCTTTTCCTTTACAAGCTTGAGTTGGTGCTGTAGATAATATAGACGCTCCATCCAATGGAATGTAAATATCTCTAGTGAATGTATCTTGACATAAGGCTCCATATCCAGCTATCAAAGTTACCGCATAACGTCCTGTATCGGGGAATGCATGGGTAGGAAATACGTCTGTGGACGTTCCTGTTCCATCAAAGTCCCAGAAAAATCCATTGTTAATGGCAGTACTATTGTTCCCAAAGGGGATACTCAAAGTGGTATTACAATTGAAGGTGATGCTATCAAAAGCAGCTTCTACTATTTGGAGTTGTATGTTGGTATCGTCTACATCTCGACAGCCATTATCATTCACAACCGTTACGCTTAAATTGACATTATTATTAACAATAACATAAACAGAATCGGTCCCTTGCCCTGATAAAATAGTATTGTTGGGCGACCAATTATAGCTGATCAAATTATTATAATTACTCAATAAATTTTGAGCAACCAACAAAACCGTATCGCCTTCACAAGCTTCCTGTGGTGGCACTTCAACATCTGCACCATCTAAATTTACGGTAACTTGACGTTGTACGGTATCCGCACAAGAAAGACCAACCGCTGCAATCATCGTAATGTTATAGGTTCCTGTATCTGGGTAAGCATGAAATGGATTCACATCTGTTGAAATTGGAGAATTGTCGCCAAAATCCCACTGGAAAGAGACATTAAAAGAACTACTTGCATTGACGTGTACGATCGAAAGAGAGGTATTACAAGGTGGTACATTCGCTGCAAATTGGGCTGTCAAAGGGGTACAAACACCTACTGAATACTGAAAATCTCGTTTGGTGATCCCAATCAAGACACCATTTCGATATTCTTGTGCACAAATTCCAACAACAAAGGTTCCCAAAGTGGGTGGTGTTCCTGACAAGAAACCTGTTACAGGGTCAATCGTTAATGGATCTGTTCCTCCTAGCATATTATTCATACTATAAGGCGGTTGCCAAACTACAGAGTTATAAGGAGGTCCTGCTGGTGGATCTGGAATTGGATCGCCTCTTGTAGCCCCATCATAAGGATTACATAAGGTATAAACAATAGAATCTCCATCTGGGTCAAAGGCAGAATTATCATAATCAATAGACGAACCTTGACAGATATAAAAAGGTGGCCATTCTCTAAACCGTGCGCTACTATTACAGTTGGTCAAAGCTCTTTCTGAAATCACAACATCGTAAGTAGCTCCAGAAGCTTGTGGATTCACAATGTTGGCGATAATATTATTACGACAACAACGCTGATACGCTAAATGATAGCCCCCTGATCGATAGGGCAACCTTACTTGTTTTCGATAGGTTGTGGTATGAATACACACGTTTGGTGGTATCGTGAAACAGGGATTGCTCAAAGATAAATCTAAGGTATCATCTGCTTGCAAAAAGAATAATTCTCTACCTAAGTAGTTCCCCGTTCCTTCATCAAAAATACCAATGACAGCAGGGTCATCAAAATAAGCCCCAGGATTACCATTTTCACAATCTCTGAAAATAGTTAATAAAATTTCATACTGATCATTTCCCAAACAATTATAAGTCATCTCCCCTCCTACAATGTGACTTGCTTGAGCAGAAAATGGAACTATAATTAAACAGCATAACAAACTTATAAAATGGATTAAATATTTCATAGACGACGACTTCCAATTTTTTGAATGAGGGAGCAGAGAATAATAAACGCTAAAGTGGTTTAAAAATAAGCTAATTTTCTAAATGAAATTCTATTCTTAAACAACTTTGCATTTACTCATGCAATATTAACAATAATATAGAAAATATAGTTGAGTTTAGACTAAAACGAACGAATTCTTGCTACATCTCTTAACTTGTTTCTATTATCTATCCGTCTAACAAAGACTAATTCCCCTTTTTTAGTAAAAAAAAAACGAAAGAAGTTGTACTTTTGTTTAAAAATAGAACAGATATAACATTTTGCGCAATTATTATGCCTTTTGAACAGAGTGGTTCATGTAATACGGAATTGAATAAAGCTTGTAACAAATTATAATAATGAATTTGCATCAAAAAAAGATACTAAATAACATCCCCAGTCTGCTTGTTGATCAGAAAGCACAAGCCTTTGGTGTGTATGATAATGTGGTTCCCGATACTTCTACAAACGTATGGGACGGCTCAAAAGGTTGGAAAAGTTCGAGAAGGTGGCAAAGAAAATCTTGGATATTTTTTGGGGCTTACAGTGCAGATATTTTTGTAGGCTTTGCCATTGTAGATGCTGGTTTCTTGGGAAAAGCCTTTTGTTATGTCTATCGCCCCAAAACAGGGGAACTTTTGGAAGATGGGATTGATCGTCCCTTTGCTTTTGATGCCGATTTTGAAGCCGATTTAAATAGTTATTGGCAATTGGGACAGTATGAAATTTTGACCAAAAAAGGACAAATGCACTTTAATTTTAAGGGCAAAAAATTTCAACTGAGTATGCAATGCACCAACAATGAACATGGTTTGAGTTTTATTTGTCCTTCTACTGGTAATAACCGTCCTTTTCATTTTACTTATAAAAATTTATTGTTGCCAACCAACATTCAATTGAAGCAAAAGGGCGAAACACAGTTCTTTAATAATTTATACGGCAGCATTGACTTTTCTAAAGGTTATCCGCCCAAACATACTACCTGGAATTGGACTTCTTTTTTGGGTAAACTTGAAGATGGAACGCCTGTTGGCATAAATGTAGTCGATCAGTTCAACCAAAACATGGAAAATGTTGTTTGGTTAGGAACGGAACGTATTTTGATTGGAAATGTGGGTTATCAGTATAACAAACCGCTAGCAAAATCCTTGTGGAAAGTACGTTCTTTAAACGGGGATTTGGAACTTAGTATGTCCCCAAATGGTTCTCGTAAGGAGAATATTAATATCAAACTCTTAAAGAGTAAATTCACACAAGTGTTTGGTCAAATAGAAGGAAAAATTCGCCATCAAGGAGTTTGGAAAAAACTGATTGGTTATGGTGTTATGGAAGAACATGAAGCTATTTGGTAGTTTTAGTTTTTTAAGCGGTACTTTCGTGCTTTTCCAATATTAAAACAATAATGGTTGATTGACATTTTTTGCCAAGATGTGACTAAATGGTTTAAGCATACTAATTTAGTTTTAAGTCGTAAGTTTTAAGTAGAAAGCCATAACGCAGTACTAATCAAAGAACTTACGACTTCCTACTTAAAACTTATAACCATAAAACAACTCTATAAAAAAGGTTAAATTGTGAACCTTGACAAAAATTGTCAGAGAACCGTAACAATTCAATTATAAAAATGAAACGTGTAGTAGTAGGGCTTTCTGGTGGGGTAGATTCTAGTGTAACGGCTTATTTATTAAAAGAGCAAGGGTATGAAGTGATCGGTTTGTTTATGCGAAACTGGCACGATGACTCTGTTATTTTAGATGCAGAATGTCCTTGGATAGAAGATAGTAATGATGCTTTAATTGTAGCGCAAACACTGGGTATTCCTTTTCAAACGATTGATTTAAGTCAGGAGTACAAGGAACGGATTGTGGACTATATGTTTGCCGAATATCAGGCTGGACGTACGCCCAATCCTGACGTCTTGTGTAACCGAGAGATTAAGTTTGATGTGTTCTTAAAAACAGCTTTGGACTTAGGGGCTGATTATGTCGCTACGGGACATTATTGCCAAAAGAAAAGCGTTGAGAAAGATGGGCAAACGCATTATCAATTGATTGCTGGTGCAGATAAGAACAAGGATCAAAGTTATTTCCTTTGCCAACTCAATCAAGCTCAATTGTCTAAAGCACTTTTTCCTATCGGGCATTTACAAAAACCTGATGTCCGCAAAATCGCTGCTGAACAAGGCTTAATTACCGCCAATAAAAAAGATTCTCAAGGGCTTTGTTTTGTTGGAAAAATCAAATTGCCTGAGTTTTTACAACAACAACTCAAGCCTAAAAAGGGAGACATTATAGAAATTCCAAAAGAAGCGCCTATTTTTCAAGATTATCAAGAACAAATGGATGCGATTGGTGATAATAGGAATGCTGCTGCTCTAAAGATTTTAAGCAAAACCTTGGTTTATCAGCCTGATCTCGGAAAAGTATTGGGACAACACAATGGTGCTCATTACTTTACCATCGGACAGCGCAAAGGCTTGCAAGTAGGTGGAACAAAAGAAGCACTTTTTGTCATTGCAACGGATACCAAGACCAATACGATTTATACGGGACAAGGTACGCATCCTGGTTTATTTAGAAAAGGGCTTTTTATTGCCAATGATGAAGTCCACTGGGTGCGCCCAGATCTGGAATTTGCTGTTGGAGAGCAACAAGATTTCATGTGCCGCATTCGCTACCGACAACCTCTAACGCCTGCGACGCTTTATCGCATGGAAGAGGGTTTGTATATTATTTTTGAAACGCCTCAACGTGGGGTTACTTCTGGGCAGTTTGCCGCTTGGTATGATGGAGAGGAGTTGATTGGTTCGGGTGTTATTGGCTAGTTTTTAAGTGGCTTTTAATCGAAATACAATATAATTTATCGCAACAGTACTTCTGGTATTGTTGCGATTTTTTTTGTATTTTTATAGTCTTAATGCAAATCAAAGTCTAAACTTATATGATAAAATTCAGCCAACTAAAGTCCAGTCTGATTTTTTAAGATAAATCCAAACCATTTTAACCCAAGTCCTCATGAAATCTAGCCTTAATCTCTTTCTATTAATTCTTCTCAGCTTATTTTTTCACGTTTCTTTTACCAACATTTTGTGTGCTCAAACGACACAAAAAACAAGCATAAACGAAGCAGCATTAATCGAACTGATTCGACCGCAAATTGAACAACTCATTACGAAGCCTTGGAAAAAAGCCGTACTTGATTATTTATACGAAGAAAGCTTTGGCGGTTATGGTGTCACGGTTTGGGATACTACTGATCAAGCGTATACCTTAGATCCTGGTGACTATAATCTATCCACGGAGGAGTCGAATAGTTTAAATAAATTCATCCTCCAAGCCGATCAAAAGAAAGCTTGCAATACCTTACAAATCTCTTTGTATCCAGACAAAACTTACCACATAAAAACTATTTGGGATGTTAAAAAACACAAGCTTCAACTTAGACATACAAAATCAGAGAAAGAGAATTTAACTAAAATTTTGCCAACCAGCAGCACAAACAGTTCCATAGATATGACAAGATATACTAAAGTAACTATTTCAAAAAGCAATAAAAAAGTCAAAGAGTTGCCTGTTAATGAATCCGTTTTTTGTGAATTTTATGTTCGACTGTACGCTTTGTTGGGCGATCCACATCAGGTAGGCTTTGAAGGCTTTACTTATTTAATTTATGACAAAGAAAAGGACTTTTATTTTTCAGCGAGTTTAACGGGCTTTGGGGCAGGCTATTTTGCAGCCGATGATTCCAACAAATCAAAAAAATTGATTGAAGAATTTCATGCCTCGCTCTACTCTGAGCACCTTATTCTGAAGGAATGTAGTGTAGAATACGAGCACGACTTTGGAAGTACAAAATTTGGTTTTAAAGAAGGTCAATTCATTAAGGAAAATACTTATGATTAAACATTAATATGCAAAACAAGGCGCAAGATGATCTATTAGATGATAAAGATTATCCAATTATACGCACATTTAGTTTGAGTATTTTAGAGTTAATTGTCGTCACATTTACAATTGTTTCTATTGCGGTTGTCTTTGCACCACTAACCTACAAAATATTGGTCACAAACGACCTACCTCCAACGGAGGGCGACAAAACTGGTCTATTACTTTTAGCAATTGCCTGTATTTTAAAGCTATTGCCCTTTACCTTTGTCTTGCTTTTTTTTAGAACCTCCAGCAATAGGTACTTGGACAAAGAAAAGGCTTTTGAGGCTTCTTATTTTGGTCAATTGCAGCAATATGCGGAATATGTAGCTTATTTCTATATAGCTTTTGGGGCACTAATGACCGTTTTATATGGCTTTTCTGATTATCGAACACTGTATACTATTTCGATGGTTTTAACGGGTGTTGTTATTTTAGTTTATACTAAAAAGACAGGTGTATACATAAAGAGTTGAGTACCCTAGTTGAATAAAGCTGCTTATTATTATCACTAAAAAGAAATACAATGCTCCCTTTAATCACTCTTCTATATTTCTGCATTTTCCCCTTAAAGAAACCTGTAGAAATACTAAGCTGTAAACACAAGCTAGAAAAGATCAACTATACCTTCAAATATAACGATGATCCCTCTTATTGTCGAGCGGCTTATTATAGATATGGTGCTTGTTACTGCAAAGATGGTCACAAGGTGAATAAGCCTTTTGTCAAAAAAATTATTTCGTACTATAAGTGTTTCAATCACGCTTTAGAAATGGACACCTCCAAAGTGCTCCTTATTACACATCAAGCCAAAAGACCTGTTAGAAACAAAATTTTAAACAGTGCCATCAATTGCTATGATCTAAATGTCGATAGATCTTATTTTGCCTATGATTCCTTAGCAACTAAAGAGGTTAAAGTAGAATTATTAGATGAAAATCATTCAAAATTAAAGGCAAAAAACATACTCTCTAAAGAAGCTATAAAAAAAGCTTTAGACCTTTGCACGCTTTGCCAATTTTAAACTTCTCTGTAGCATTTTGTCTTGAAAAGAAACAGCCTTCGGTACAAGATCAAGATAAGAAAAGTAAGTATTTATCATTTCGTTTTCGGATAAAAGGTGCCAGGGCGATGCCCTTTTATCTTTTGTTTGTTTCTTTTACAAACAATATCAGGGCGATGCCCTTTGTAAGCGTATTGTGTTCACTTCTAAGTAATTTTACTTTATGAAAAAATTGCTACC
>CALDEP010000187.1 GCA_937942475.1 uncultured Aureispira sp. | reverse complement strand
TCGCTATCGCTTTTAGATACTAGATTTTAGACCCTATTGAGATGCAATAAGGTCTAAAATCTACCAGCGAAGCGATCTAGGTATTTTATTAAATAGATCTTCATTCTGAATTATTAAACAAAACTTTTGTCCTGTACACAGGAATAAAGTATTCAAAAAATGATGACAAAGAGAATCATAAATATGGAGCAGACACAGGATTTATTCAAAGAGTTTGATGCAGTTACTACCGAAGACTGGGTTCATGCGATTGAGAAGTTTTTGAAGGGAAAGCCAGTTGATAGTTTAAACTGGGAGGTTGAAGAAGGGCTTATTATCTCTCCTATTCATCGAAAAGAGACCACGACAAGTCAATATCTTGCTAGTGTAAATTTAAGTAACAACAATAATTGGAACATCTGTGAGGCTTTTGTCATCAAACAAGCCAATGATTGCGCAACAATCAATGCCCAAGTTTTAGAAGCCTTGAGTAAAGGTTCGAATGCTTTAATTTTTGATTTTCACTACCTTCCCAATACAACAGATTTAGAAACCTTGCTGCAAAATGTTTTGTTAGACTTGGTTCAAATTCATTTCCAGGGCGCTGCTTTGGCTACTAATCCAAGCACTTTTTTACAAACCATTGCAAAAGTTTCCAATATTCAGACCTTGAAGGGCAGTTGTGATTTGGGAGCTATGGGATCAGATTTACTATGCGATTCTTTTGATTTTTGTTTGTCAAATCTTCCTACGCTTCGATTTTTAAACATTTCAATAGCAGATTCTTCAAGCAAAAGTCTTAGTGCTGCCATTTTTAAAGCTAGTCAATGGATTGATATTTTAACAGAAGAAGGGAAAAATATCGAACAAATCACCAAGTTCTTACGTTTTGAGTTTAACATAGGAGAACATTATTTTGTAGAGTTGGCATCTATTAGGGCATTTAAAAAACTTTGGTTAGCTTTATTAGAAGCTTATGACGCTCCAAAGGCTGTTTTACCTTTTTTGCATGCAACTACATTGAGCGATCAACATGAGAATCAATATTGGAATATGATTACAGCAACGACACAAGCAATGGCTGCGGCTATTGGAGGTGTTGATTGTATTTATGTTCGTCCTTGTAATAGTCTAGATAAAGCAGATTCCTTCACTCGTCGCATTGCACGAAATGTGCAACATTTATTACAATCAGAAAGTTATTTAAATAGAGTGGTTGACCCTGCTTCTGGTGCTTATTATATTGAAAACTTAACCTTAGGCTTAGCTGAAAAAGCTTGGCAACAATTTTGCAAACTATAACCTTAAAGACCTAACACAAGTTGTTGTTTCTACTGATTTCGAGGACAAATTGGTAGCTATCAAATATGAAGGAAACACTTCTATATAAAAAAATAATATTTCATTTTCTAGTATTTTGCTTCTGTCTAACAAGCGTACAGGCTCAAAATCAACGCTTATCGAAATCTACTTATCAGGCATTAAATAACTATATTGTTTATTCTAATGAGGTTTCTCATGCCTTAAATTTAATGTATTTTGATTTCTTGCATATAAATGATCAGTTCTATCAATTTGTAGAAGATAGCATTGACCAAGTTGTTTATAAAAAAGATAATATTTTAACCAATCCAGATTATTTCCCTGTTTACCCTCGTGATCTGTATCCCAAAATTCTCAACAACAACATTTACATTCCCTATGACAAAAGAGGGGCACCACTCCAATTGATTGGAAAGGTGGTGAATGTTCTCAAAGAAATTAATGATACTCGTACGCTTTTGGCTCGATATGTCGAAACGGGCGATTATCAAAAAGACACCAATTTAGTACAAGGTTTTAAATGGTTGCGTCGAGTAGAAGTCCTTTATTACGACATGTTTACCTTACAAGAAAAGCTACATTGGAACCTTACGTCTATCATACAAACGTATAATTCTCCGCAAATAGATAGCAATGCCTTACGGGCAACGCAAGAATTTCAACCACTCATCAAGCAAACTAAATTAGTGATTAAAGCCATTCGTGCAGGAGATACTAGTAGTTCTTTAAATTATAATCATCTAAAATTAAAGGAATTTATTCGTAGCCTAGAAGCTCGAAAGGGAAGTATTTTGAGTGGCTTAAAAAAAACACCCAATTCTCTAAAGTCTCCCGAAAAGAGGTTTGAAAGAATTATCAATAGAGCCGAAAACATCTCACAAGCTGCTGCTGAGTATAAAAACAGTCCTAAATATCAAGATTTAGATTTCAAGCCGAGTTATTATTATTATAATATAGATCTTTTGAATAATTATAATCGTTCAGGAGATGGTGTGGCAACCTTATTCAATAAATTTATCAATGACAACGATGTTTATTGGCTTTACGAGCATGAAATGCCACATATGTTTGAAGTCCTCTATCCGAATGTTCCAGAATACGAGGCTTACAAATTGCCTGATATTGATATAGAAGCGATTATTGCACAAAAATTACGTGAAAAATACGTCGAAGATAGCATTGCTGATGCTACATCAGATCGTATCGCTCAGATCAAAAGAGATAGTGCTATTTATGCACAAGAACTTTTGGATAGTATAGAATATCGGAAAAACAACCCTCAGGTTGGCGATATGAATCTAAATGGTTTTGCGACCAATAATCTAGTCTTTTTGTTAGACATTTCTTCTTCCATGAAGGACACCAACAAACTGCCTTTGCTCAAAGAAGCTTTGGTACAATTGTTAGATTTGATGCGAGAAGAAGACAACATTACGCTGATTACCTATTCGGGAAAAGCAGAGGTGGTCTTATCGCCTACTTCTGTTTCTTCAGAAGCCAATAAGCAACAAGTACTTTCTATTATAGACCAGTTGTCTTCTGAGGGAAGTAGCGATGCCAATAAAGGGATTTTATTGGCTTACAAAACGATTCAAGAAAGCATGATTAAAAATGGCAACAACCGAGTCATTATGGCGACAGATGGTGCTTTTAGTGTCACGTCTAGGGTCAAAAAAATAATTAAAAGGGGTGCTAAAGAAAAAGATCCCATCCGTTTAAGTATCTTTTATTTCTCAAAAAAAGAATATAGCCACCACAAGGAACTCCTTGAGAGTTTGAGTAAAATTGGTTCGGGAAAATACCGTTACATTCAAAAAGAAAATGCTAAAAAAATATTGGTTACAGAGGCTCAAGAGGTTCGACAAAAAAAGAATTAGGCACTTCTAAAGCAAATAAGCCCTATAAACAATCGAATCCTTATTTTTAGTTCCCTCTTTTGGCAATTTTCTTATCTTTTAGTCTATTTTTTACATTTTCGGCTCTATTTCCCTTCTTCTAAATTCGAATTTCGTTAGTATTTTGTTACCTTCCATGAAGCTTTAATTAAAACTCACATTTTAAATAAAAATTATTATACTATTGTCGTATAATAGTTGGATTTACAAACATATACTACTAATGTCTAACAACACCTT
>CALDEP010000186.1 GCA_937942475.1 uncultured Aureispira sp. | reverse complement strand
TACAAAAATACCATTTTTTCAAAAAAAATTATTTTTCAGCTAATTTTGATCTACTTTTGTAACATCCAATCTACAAATATTACTCATAACCCTTTCCTACTACTATGGCAGCCACTAAATATTTACTCGTCTTATTCTTATTTATTGGGTTGAGTTTATTCCAGCACAAACACCATATTGTTAAGGATATTCAAGGCATTCATGGTTGGAGGCAATCCCAAACGATGTGGGGCATTAGGAATTTTGCGAGACACGATAGTAATATATTTAATCCTCGTTTAAACTCCTTTAATGGAGGAAGAGACAATATCAGACGTTATGAGTTTCCGCTGATGCAATGGTCAATAGCGATGGTTCAAAAAGTGTTTGGGGAAGATATTGTCTTGCTTAGACTACTGATTTTCATAATCGGCATCTTTTCTATCTTAGGTATTTTCTTCCTAATTCATTTTTTGACCAACAGTTGGCTCACTGCCTTGATAACCGCCATATTATTTCAGTACTCCCCTGTTTTCTTTTATTACACGATCAATCCCATACCCGACAATTTAGCCCTCTGCGGCATCATATGGTATACCTACTATATGCTCAACTATTTTAAAACCTACAAAAACAGCCATCTACTAATTGCCAATTTGGCGCTTTGTGCTGCCGCTCTAACAAAGTTAAACTTCTTGATGTATTCCATCATAGGCATTGTTTATCTTTTTGCGCAGCTTATAAAAAACAAGAAAATTAGTGCTGAAAATGTAAAATTTGCCCTAGTGCATTTAATCTTTGCAGCACCTGCATTGGCATGGTATGCCTGGGTTATTCCACAATGGGGACAAAATCCAGTACTGTATGGAATCTTAGATGGAAATTTTGTATTACAGGAATATTTGGATCTCATTTATTTTCATGCCACCCATATGTTTCCTTTCTTGTTGCTGTACGTTCCCGTTTGGCTTTTATTTTTGTTGGGCATCTATAGTTTGATCAAAAAGAAATTCAAAACCAATTGGGTGTATAGTTTAATTGGGATTACTTTTTTATACCTATTCTTTGAACTCAAGCCTATTGGGATCAATCATGATTATTACCTCTTTCCTTTCCTACCTTGGTTATATATCCTTGTTGGCTTAGGTGTAGAAACACTTAGAACCTATTCTCAAAAAGGAATTTATCTTCTAGGAGTCTTATTGATTAGTAGCACGATTTATACGCCAACCATTTCGAATACAAAATGGGATGCTACACGTGCTCTAATGAATATTAATATTTTTAAATATTCGGAAGATCTCAAAAATGCAGTTCCTAATGACGAACTATGCATCATCTTAAATGATGGTTCTTCTTTTATTTTTTCTTATCGAATTGATAAAATGGGGCATATCTTCAAACACAATCACTTACCCATAGAATGGATTGACGGCATGGTAAAAAGTGGGATTCATTATATGTATTCGGATTCTAGAAAGGTAGATCAAGGCAAAGAATTTCAAAAATATATTGACAAAGTACTTTTAGTCAGAGGAAATATAAAAGTCTTTAAACTCAAGGTTCCAGATTAAGATTTAAAAACTCTTCTAGGAAGGTTTATTACCTTCGATACAATTTCATAAGCAAGATATTAGACACTTTAAAAGTCTGGTATCTTGCTTTATTATTTACAGGCACTTCTATTTTCTTACGAATTATTCTAAGCAATAATCTTACATTTCATACACTTTCTTATTCTTTAGAAGGCTTACCCATGATTATACAGCCTCCTTTTTTTAATAAAAGAGGGGGTTATTGTGTTATAAAACACAGTTTGTCCAATTTGTTGTATCGTTTGTCCAATTTGTTTATAGCGACCAAACTATCTTGCCGCCACAAACAAAACATAAACTTTATTATAAATCATAAACAAAATAATTATGAAATATTTTTTTATTTTTTCCCTTGTCTTAATGGGCGGCCTTATTAACATACAAGCACAAAACAACAGCTTAGAGTTTGATGGAGTAGACGATTATGTTACTTGTCCAACAGCAATGGCAGTATCTCAAATGACTAGTTTCACAGTAGAAACTTGGGTCAAATGGGATGGAGGAAGTAATGGAAATATCTACTCAGAAACGGATACAACTTCTCTGAATCCTATACTTTCTATTTTGGCTAAATCAGCCGTCGGTGGCTTAGAAGTCACGCTTCGTGATGCTAGTCAAGTAGGTTTTGTTACTTATCCGACCGATGGTGCAATTGGTATCAACACTTGGACACATCTTGCTTTTGTTAGAAGTAATGCCACTACGGCCTATTTATATATAGATGGTGTCGCAACAGATACCTTTACCTTTACAGCTCCAAGCCCTTGGACAGTCAATTCGGTTTCGATTGGCACACGAAAACGTACGGTATTCGATGGTTTTTTTGAAGGAGAAATAGATGAAGTTAGGACTTGGAATTATGCTCGTACAGCAACAGAAATCATGGCTTACAAAGATTGTCATCTAACAGGTTCAGAAACAGGTTTGGTTTCTTATTATGACTTTAATCAAGGTACCGCAGGAGCAAACAATTCTACAGAAACAATCTTGATGGATAGAACTTCCAATGCTCATAATGGCTCCTTAAATTCCTTTGCACTAACAGGTGCCGCATCCAACTGGGTTGATGCTTCTCCAAATGGTATTTCTGGCACTTGTATTGTATCACAAAACAATGCCTTAGAATTTGATGGAGTAAGTGATTATGTTGATTTAGGGGCCGCTTTATTACCTACTGGTACTAGTCAAGATTTCAGCATGAGTGCTTGGATAAAAACGACCGATGATAATGGCGCAATTATAACTCAATATTCTGCTATTGGAGTTGGTGGAAGATTTGGCTTTAAAACACAAAATGGGGAGATTATTTATTGGCGAGGAGGAAGTTCATTGGTGACGTCTGCTGGAGCTAACGTAAATGACGGAACATGGCATCATATAGCTTTAACACATGATAGTACAGGAAATATCAACCTCTATGTAGATGGTATTTTGAATGGTACTGGCAATGATGTTGCCGTTATAGAAATTTCGAATACAGTTATAGGCAATTTTGGAACGGCTATCAATATCCCATTCGAAGGTTCTATTGATGAAATTCGTCTATGGAATACGGTTCGCTCAGCGACAGAAATCATGAACTATAAAGATTGTCACCTAACAGGAACAGAAACGGATTTAATTGCTTACTATGATTTTAATCAAGGTATCTCAGGGGCTAATAATTATGCCGATACAATCTTGATGGATAGAACTTCGAATGCTCATAATGGCGTCTTGAATACTTTTGCGCTAACAGGTGCCGCATCCAATTGGATAGATGCTTCTTCAAATGGTATTTCTGGTACTTGTATCATAACATCGCTTGAGTCTACTCATTTAGAGGAAGCGTTAAATGTGAGTCTCTACCCGAATCCAGTATCTCGCACTTTAAATATTAGTTTTGAAGAATTACCTAGTCAAGTACAATCAGGGCAAATAGAAATCATTAATTTGAATGGACAGGTCTTGTATCAAGTTACAAGTGATTTCAATCCTTCTAAAGTCATTGAAATCAAAGCAGTAGAAAACTTAGCACCTTCGATGTACTTCTTATCTATAAGCTTAGATAATGGGGACAAGGTTTTAAGGAAATTTATTAAGCAATAGCTTAAACCATTACTTTTAATAATCAGTTAGGTAATTTTTTTATAAAAAAAATTACCTAACTGATTATTTATTTCATTCGATACAATTTCATAAACAAAGTCGTTGTGCTATCTACCGACATTTTGAGTTGAAGCGTATCTTGCCTTAAAACCATTTTTGCTTTTGTAGCACCTGGCTCTTTTTTGCTTTTAAACAACAAATTATCTTGATTCACTTCATAGACACCTTCGTCTTGGTGACGAGGATTTCCAAAACTAATATAATTGCCATTGGGCTGAAATTCCAATCCATTTTCATTCGTAGGATCCGAGCTTTTGCTAATATCTTTCTTATTAAGTTTGGTATCGTATGTTTTCCATCGACCAATTAAATCCTCTGGTATCTCTTGTTTATTATTACAACTCAAACAACATAAGGCAATCAGGAACAATATACATCTCATTTTGCTAGGCTTGTTTTAATAATCGTTTCACTAGTTAATGTTTTATGTACAGGGCATTTATCGGCAATTTTCATCAAACGCTCCAATTGTTTTTCGTCCAAATCCCCTTCGATCTGGATTCGACGTTGTATGATGTCTACCTTTGAAGACGTCGTTTCACAACTGACACAATCTTCGTGATAATCCTTAGAATGACTTAATTCTACCACTACTTTTTCTAAGGGCCATTCTTTTCTTGACGCATACATTTTTAGTGTCATTGCCGTACAAGCCCCAAGACTGGACAATAATAAATCATAAGGACTTGGACCTTCATTATTTCCACCAAATGCGACAGGTTCATCTGCTTTAAAGTGGTGGTCATTGGTTTTGATATCTGAGGTAAAACCATTTTGTCCAATGGTCACGCTGACCGTATACTCGTTAGAAGCCATAAGTGTTTTATTTTTTTAATAATAACGTTTCTTGTATTCGAAGAAATTCAGCTGGAAAGCTTGCTTCAATCGTTAAAACCTCTTTATTATAAGGATGTGTAAAGACTATTTTCTTAGCATGTAATAACATGACGGTCATGTTCCAACGTTCCTTGAACAAGCGATTTTGTTTGTTGCAACCATGTGGTCGATCTCCAACAATAGGATGCCTTAAATGATTGCAATGTTTGCGAATTTGGTGCATTCGCCCTGTTTGTGGAAAAGCTTTAATGAGTGAATATCGAGAAGTGGCGTGTTTCCCTAAAGGGACGTCTATTTCTGTGGTTTGCACACATTCAAATCGAGTAATGGCTTCCTGCACTTTTCCTTTATCATTTGTCAAAGCATAATCCACCTTTATTTCCTCTGGAAAATAGCCTCGCACAATTGCATGATACTCCTTTAGCGTTTGCTTATTTTGCATTTCTGCTTGTAACAAACGAGTCGTTTCTTTATCCAAAGCAAACATCAGAACACCCGATGTTTTTCGATCCAAGCGATGCACAGGATAAACAAATTGCCCAATTTGGTCTCTCAACAATTGCACTGCAAATTCGTCGGCATCATTGGCAATAGAACTACGATGCACCAACAAACCATTCGGTTTATTAATGACCACCATATATTCATCTTGATATAATATTTCTAAGGTTTTAGACATTATTTTAATCTACGTTCAGGTATTTTAACATCGTTTAGATAAACAAAAAAGGTTAAATAAACGTCATTTTTATTAATACTTCGTGGGATTTTTAGTTTTTTTACCAAAAAACATAAAAAACATTTTATATAAGTTTGATTATCAGCAATTTAATGCTTTTGGTATTTTAAAGCTACCCTACTGATAATCAAACTGATATAATTTCTCCACGAAGTAATGTTTTATCAGACAAAGCATTTTTTTTAAGAATAGCGATGCTATTTCTAAGAAAAAATAATGTAGGATAACAAAAATAGCCTTTGAAGAAGCTGTCACAAGAAATAAAAAACGAGTTATTCCTACTGAAGGAATAACTCGTTTTGCCTAACATCGCAGGGAATCTAACTATTAGAATTTTGGGTTCCAAAATAATTATAAGATCGGTACGACCTCTTCCTTTAACTCTAATTTTGTGGTAAGATCAAAGGGCTGTGGAATTCCATCTTCCGATCTAGCACTTCGTTCACCATGAAAAGCCCCTCCTCCTTCAATAGATCCTTCATGTTTTAACAGGACACGTCCATCAATAACTCCTTCAACTCTAACAATAAGATCAGCAGCATAATCTAATTCAAGCGTTCTACTCCAATTCGGAGTTAAACTTTCTACCTGAAGCTGTCCTTCTCTATCGTAATAAGATACTGTAGCCGAATTCGATAAATCGCCTTCCACATCAACAGATAGGATTATATCCCAAGTATTGTTACAATGTTTTTTGCATGAAACTAAACAACTTGCAGCTAATAATGAGATTAAAACAAAGCGGAATACTGTTTTCATAATTTAACATTTTAAAAAATTCAGGAATAATTATTCAAATATTAAACTTAATAGCTTGCCAATAATAATGCCATGCACTGTAATGTTTTTATTTTAACCATAAAAAAACCTCAGTACATCTTTAGCAATAAGCGGTCTTGATTCTTAATTATTCCTGTTCCCTACATTTGTTTTATCCTTATCAAAAGCTTTATTTTTTAACCACTTTATACGTTCCTACGGTATTATCTGCATATATTTTCAATAAATAAACACCCGCAGCATCGTTTATATTCAAGTCCAGCGTCTGTCTATTTTCAAGGCTTTGAGCATGTATTAATTTTCCTGCTACATCTGTGATTTCAATTTTAACGGACTGATAATTTGCCCCCAAATCTACTCTAAATTCACCTGTCGTAGGATTTGGATAAATTTGCACCGAGCTACTAATCGTAGAATTTACGCCCAAACCCATTGGTTCTACAATAATAGTATAATCTTCCACTTCTCCATCCACACCTGTCATACAAGCCGTAGGCGCTGCATTATACAAACAACTCACACGCATTCTAGTTTTTCCAACCACAGCATTGGCAGGAACAGCAATCATCAAAGGAGATAAATTCGTTGATCCATTTGCTGTATTTTGAGCAAAGCCTAAATCATACTCTTCCCCTGTATCGTCAAAATCAAAATCTTGATTCCAATCAATCCAAACCTTAGAATAAATGGCATAATTACCATCTGTATTTAAGTTATTTCTCAAGTTATAATTATTAGAAACCACAACAGTAGCCGAATCTGTCAAAGTATAATCTGTATAAGCTTGTGTCTTACCAGAAGCACGACTAATACCTGCAAATTCTACCAAAGTAATCCCTGTACCATAGCTCATATTTCCATCTGAAAAGCAATACTCCAAAGAACGAACCGTGTACATAAACTTATACGTTTCGGTCGTATCGCCATTGGAACCTACGGCATAGACTTTAAAATAAAGCTTCGTTCCTGCTGGATAAGCAGGTAAAGGAGTCACCGTTTGCCAAGTACTGTCAATTGTATTGTTCATTACGATGGTACTATCAAACGTTGGATCATTGGTAGACCATTTAACATAAACACTCGTTAAAGTATTTCCATAAGAAATCACCGAAGTAACATCCTGTGGCGTTCCTGCATTTGGCTTTACCGTAGTTGGTGGATCTGTAATTGTTGTTGTTAAAACAGCTGGAAAATCATTGCGTCCAACCAAGGTATATTCCCACAAACCTCTGCCCCAAGTAGCCGCTCTTAACGTATTTGATCCATATTGAATTTCTAAATCTCGAACCGTTGTATTTGGTAAATTAGGATTGTATAATACCCAAGTATTCGAATTCATTGGTTTGTAATAAACGCCTATTTCTGCGCCAACATAAATATTAGAAGCATCTGTATGGTCAATCACAACCGTACGAATGGGCATATCACCCAAATTGTAGGTAATATTAGACCATGTTTGCCCCATATCATGTGAAATATAAACCTTCTGATTATCTGATTGATACCGATTATAGGTTACAACAATCGTATTGTCATCCTTAGGATCAAAAGCCACATCGGTAAGAGAGTGCCCTGGCAATCCTGCTGCAATACTAGACCATGTTTGTCCGCCATCTTGTGATAATTCAATATCACTGTTTCGAACTAAAATGATGTTGTCAGAATTATTTTCTGCGACTACGCCAATTTTTATATTGCCTGTAAAACTAGGTGTCCCAACGGAATACCAGCCTGTTCCAAATTCATCAGAAACATACAAACTATCCATACAATGGTAGACCTTCATTTGCAAATTGGGATCAAACATCAGCGGCGCTTGCCAGTCTCCATTTCCATTTTCTGGTGAACTAATACCATTACGAGTTTGTCCGCCATCTTGGGTACGTTGGCGAGTTCCAAATTGCCAGCTTCCAATCATCCACTGATCATTTAGAGGCTGAACAACCGCTTCCATTCCATCACCACCATTCCATTCAATCCAACCTGCATCTGCCAAAATACTAGTTCCATTATCTTGAGAACCTGCCATTTGAACTTTTGAATTTGATTGACTAATTCCAACTGCATAAAACTCGCGAATACCTGTTCCATCATTCATACGATACCAAGACAAGGCATTATCTGGGCTTTTACAAAAGTAACCATCTGTTCCTGCATAAAAAACACCATTAATACATTCTGCCGTTCTTAAATCCGCATGAACATAAGTCGTATCGGGCGCACTATTCGCCCAGTCGGTCACTTGCGTAAAGGTATACCCCCCATCAGAACTTGCATAAGTATCTAAATAGCCATAATACAAGTGCAAAGAATCTACATCAGATACCGCAAAACCATCGCAACTAGAAGGAGGATTTACTAAAAATGTAAAGTTTTGACCTGCATCATCTGAACGCCAAACACCATTGGTAGAAGCAAAATAAACACAATTGGGACAAGCTGGTGTAACGGCAATAATCCCGCCTGCATCATTGTTTCCTGCTATAGCCGCAGATGGTGTAAAGGTCAAACCAAAATCAGTAGAACGCAAAACAAGCGACTGATTGGTTCCCCAATAATAGGTGTCGTATAAATAAATGATATTGGGACTCGTTGGATGAAATTCTATATCCGTAATGTCTGTATTCGAAATTAACTGGGTCCAAGTTTGTAAATTATCTGTAGAACGATAAAGTCCCTGAGAAGTACCCAAAAAAACTAAACCTGGAATAGTTGGATGATAAGCTATTTTATAAATTTGATCGTTATCACCTAAACCACCCCAACCTGTATTGCTTGGATTAAAATTCGTTAAGGTCCAAGTTGCACCTGCATCTCCCGATTGAAAAACCCCATGTGAAGAACCATTGGAGGCATTTCGAACATTGATTAAAACAGAATCAGCATTGGTTGGAGAAGCATCCATAGTATTTACTCCTGAGGCAATCAAAAAATCAGAGGTATTTTCCCAACTTCCACCACCATCTGCCGTGCGCCAAAACCCTCCACTTCTAGACCCCATGTACATCTGTTGAGGATTACTAGGATTCACATAAAAGCACTCTACCCGTCCAATTCCTGGCGAGTAATGCGACGTGATATTGTTCGCATCATAAGGTCCTAAATCATTCCAACCTGTTGGGTACAAACTTTCGGGTTGTGGGTTATTACTTAAAAAGTCATTGTAGGCATTTTTCAAGAAAAAAGGATCTACATTTTTTCGATCTCCTGAAGGATAATAACGATCCTCATTCCATGCTCTCCAGCGTTGATAAGCTTTCCATCCAGAGCCTTTTCCTTTATCATGTGTTTCATAATATCTGTCTGCCTCCTTACAAACATCATAAAAATTGACGTTCATATCGTTCATCAATTGTTTGTAACTCTGAGCTTGAAGGCAAGCGCTGTAGCAGATTAAAATTCCTACCAATAACTTATAATTCATAAGACTGTATTTTATATGGTGTATCTTTATTTATTATAATCTTTAAGGTATTAGTTTTTTAGAACTTCCACAATATTTTAAAAACTAGTTTGTACTATTCTTAAGTTATTAATACCTTTCAAAATACCTAAAATAAAAAAGCCCATCTT
>CALDEP010000185.1 GCA_937942475.1 uncultured Aureispira sp. | reverse complement strand
AAATCTAATAACTACCAAAATACCTTCTCAAAAACCACTCTAAACTTAACAATGCTAACAATAGAAAGAAGATCCATTTAAGGTGAATCAAAGATCTAGTTTTGACCGTGTCGTACAAAACAGGTTTTGCAAATCCTTTTGCGGTGATTAATTCTGGTAATTTTAATAATTCCGTAGGACCTACAACCGTTCCGCCATTCTTACTGCTAATTAAATTTAACAATTGATGGTTCGCAGTTGTCTCAAATACTTCCAATTGGATGGATTGAACGCTGAAAGCACCACCCGATTTTAGTTCTTCTCCATTAAAGACTGTTTTTGCCTCAAATTGATAACTGCCCTCTGGCAAACGCCCTGCATTCAAAGCATAGCTAGATTCTGTTTTATTAAAGGTAAATGGAAATTTTTCTCCTTTATCATTTGTAATAACCAAGCGAGCTTCTGGCGTATTGATGCGTTCGTAATTACTGTTGTACAGTTCCGCATCAATCGTAATTACTTCGTTTTCGTTGTATAAGGTATTACTTCCAAAGGCTCTAAATCTGCGCTTATCTTCTTTGGTACTCAAGTATTGAATGACCTTTCCTAATAACTCATCAAATAAATCATGTGATTTATTTTGTACGTAATCAAAAATACGCCACTTCCAAATACCTTCCCCTGTCAAAACACCTTTTTTCAATCCTTGTTCTTCTCCCAAAATCAACAATGGATATTCTGTATTAATAGAACCAATTCTTTGATTCAACAAGACAACAGCATCCGCCTTAGGCTTAAATTCGGCAAAAGGAGTCGTTACAGGTGGCAATTGAGCAATCAAGTCTTTCACTCGATCATCTAAAGTAAAGGTATTAAAACTAGGCACTAAGGTTCCTTGTGCATCATTGGTTTGGTTGCCTCGTCCATTAATTTGCACCAAATCTTGACTTTGATTTAAGTTTGGTAAATTGGTTAGGGTTCCAACAACAAATAAATGGGGGATTTTTTTACTGCGAATCGTCGTTAATACCGTTGAAATATCATTTCGAATACTTGGCAATTGATGCAAAATCACAAAATCGTAACTAGCCACAGATTCCGAAAAATCGTCCGCATATCGGATATCAACCTCGTAGTTTTTATTGTTCCTAATCGTTCTTCTGAAGGCAGCCATATCTGGATGAGGTGATTCTGCCAACAACAAAATTTTCTGGCGAGCATCCAAAACATCTATGTAGAAGTTTTTAGAGTTATTGGCTTGGGTCGCCTCGCCTCCTATTGGACTTAGAGAAACCGTGTATTTTTGGACACCACTTCGAGTCGCTTCTAGGGTAATTTCTTCTGTTGTAAAAAAGTCATTATTTGTAATCGTAATTAACTTTTCTTGCAATTTCTTTCCTCCTTTAGAAATCGTCAATTTGCTTGCTCCTGCTCCACAATTAATAGCAGCAACATCTATTTGCACCGAAAAACGATCTCCTAAATAAGTAATTTGATTGTTGTACACTTTTTTGAGCACCAAATCCTTTTTAGGAATCGTGTCTCCCAAAGCAACACTAAAAACAGGCGTATTTAGCTTATTTCCCAAATAAATAGGATCGCTTCCTTGATTGTAAATTCCATCCGAAGCCCAAATAATCGTTCCTATATTTTGGTTGCTATACAGATCATACATTTCTTGCATAAATCCAGCAATATCCGTTGCCTTATCCGAAAAAGAATAATCAATTCCTTCTCGCACTTCAGAACCAAAAGAATAGGTTTTTAGGTCATAATTAGCACTCAGTTGCTCTTTGAGGGCTTCCATGTCTTTTTTGTATTGTTCTCGAGTTTCCTCAGACATACTTCCACCAATAGATTCTGAATTATCTTGTGCTAACACAACAATTGGTTGCTGTGTTTGTGTAATGGTTCGTTTGATTACAGGCGACAAAAGCAATAAACAGATAATGGTGACGGTAGAAAACCGCAGGGCACCAAGACCTATATTTAGTTTTTTGGATTGCTCTCCAAAACTTTTATCTCTATAATAAAGCGCAAAAGCATAAATAGCCCCAGCAAGCAGGCATAATAAAATAAACCAAGTAGGGTATTGAAATATAATGTTGGACTGTAAGAATATATTATTCACTATCTATAGATATGTTTTACGATCTGTCAAATTAATTGTCGAGGATTGAAGGCAAAGAATTTCTATTCTTTGAAACAACCCAAAGGAAAAGTAAGCATTATATACTAATAATAACCTCGATATACACATGCTAAGATACATTTAACACATTGGTTTTGTTCAAAAAGAAAGCTAATATTCTAAATGGTAGCTCTTTTTCTTCTTCTCTGTCCAAAAAAAATGCAAAACGACCTTGAAAAGAAGCATTTTAACTATACTACTCTACAAGATCGTTTTTGTATAAACCCTACTGAACTACTAATTTAATTCGTAGTCAGAAGACTTTCGTATTTCTTCTCTAGTTCTATTTTATTAAATCTCAAAAAAACATTGTCTTTATAAGCGATCACTGTATTAAACTGTCTGTCTAAAAATTTAGTATTAAACGTAATGCCCGTTGGTTCTAACTTCGCATCAATTTTATAATATTCTAATTCTGCTGACATAGGGCTATAACAAGGATTATTTGCAATTGCGTCATATCCCCCATCTGCTCTCTTTACTAAATAACTACCACAGCCGTCTCCACTGCTTTCCAAATCCGATCGTTTCAACTTATCAAAAGGGGCATCTTTTCGCCACTCATAGTCATCAATATTAACCTCTTCTTTGATTCGGTAAAAAGTGATAAAGGAGGTATCAGGTGAAATTTTGCTTATTTGAGCAATACTACTTGATAAAGCAGACTCATAAGAACCTGCCTGAAACCATCCTGTATAAATCCAATGCTCTCCAACACGATTGCTTCTCCATATTCTTCTACCAATGACTTCCTGCTCTATATTTCCTTGGGTTTTGTTTTTTTCAACAAATCCTTTATTAGAAAAATGTCCTACCCAAAGGTTTGTAATTTGTTCTAATCTATTGTTCGACTTCTTAACCGAGCTCTGTGTTAATTCTTCTATGTAAACACTCGTTTTTGTTGTAGAACAACTTGCAAAAATTAATACAGTTACTATTACTAGCAAACTAGGGACGCATAAAAATTTTGACATAAAATCTAATTTTATTCTTTAATAAAATAGTACTTCTTTTCTCAAATTAGAAGCACGAAAAATTATATAAAAGACTAAGTATGAGCATAAAAAAAATTATACTGAATATTCTCAACTCGGTTTTATCATTCCTTAAAACAATAAATACGATTACTTAACCTTATAACTATAAAATTACGTTGCTACAATCAATAAGAAGCTTATTTTTCTGCCAAAAAAAAGATCATTCTTGCCAATATGCTCAATATCATTACTTTAAAAAGAACCTTTGTTCTTTCTTTTGCTTAACTAATTGTTTTCCCCTCTTTTCTCAATTCTCGTTTAATCCCTTCTCGAATATCTTCCATCGCTACTGCATCACTTCCTCTTCTAAGCGCACTCAACGAACAATAACGCAGTACATTGATAATACTACCTCCCGTAATTTTATGCTCATTCGCAATAACAGAAAAATCCACATCGGACTCTTTTTTAACCGTCTTAAAACTATTCTCCCAAAGCTGTTGTCTTTGCTCTACATTTGGCGAAGGGAAATAGATAATGGATTGAAAACGACGGGTAAATGCGATATCCATATTTGCTTTAAGGTTGGTTGCCAAAACAACAACCCCCGAAAAATCCTCTACTCGTTGCAATAAATAAGCAACTTCCTGATTGGCATGTCGATCTTTGGAATCTGACGTAGCCGTCCGTTTTCCAAACAAAGCATCTGCTTCATCAAAAAACAAGACCCAGTTTTTATTTTCTGCTTGATCAAAAATGTTAGCCATGTTTTTCTCCGTTTCTCCAATATATTTCGAAACTACTTGCGACAAATCTACACGGTAAACATCCAAACCCAATTGCTTTCCAATCAAACAAGCCGTCAAGGTTTTTCCTGTTCCTGGAGGACCATAAAACAGCGCACGATACCCTCGCTTCAACTGTTTGCTCAAACCCCAATCGTCCATGATGGTGCCTTGGTGTTCTAACCAAGCTGAAATTTCTGAAATTTCTCCCAAAACATACGGATCTAAAACCAAATCAGACCAATCTAATCTAGTAGACAAATACTTGGCGGGGAAGTTGGTGCTAAAGTCTGGCTTATATGGATTTCCAGAAGTAAAAAAGCTCAAATATTCCTCACTTAATTCCAATCCACTACTAAACAAAGGTTCACTTCCTTGATTTAGATCTAGTTTTAGAATGTTATTTTTAAAAAAGAAATGCTCTGGTTTGAATAAATCAACGATTTTAATGCGCTCCTCAATATCTTGCCCTGCAATCAAAAAGGCAGCCGTTTCTCCTGTTGGCAAAAACCCACTATGATAACGCCCTTTTAGACCTCCAAATTCGGTATAAACACGATCATAAATTTTATTTTTCAGAAAAAAGCGATCTAATACCTGAGGTTTCACATGAGGGGCTAGACTTAAAGCTAAAATAATTCTTTCCTTGAATCCAAAATCGCAAAACTTAACAATTCTAGCATAAAAAGAAGTGTCTTCCTCCATCGAAGGCATTGGTATCTCATAGATACTTTTGTATTGGCTTTCTTGTCCAAAACGAAAATCCATGCGGGTCATAATCACTTGATTCAACCAGCTAAATTCAGCTTCTAAGGTTTTGGCGTTTAATTCTAACGGTGATAATTTCATAGTTTTCTATAGGTGTGTATAGAGTTTTATTAACTGATGTTACGCAAGAACCCTTTTTTAGTTCAGTATTAAACTCATCGTTACTTTATTTAAGGAGTGTTTTAATGTTGAATTCTTAATGCTAAATTTTTAATGTTTGTTGTGCTATAAAGCATTCAACATTAAAAATTAAGCATTCAACATTAAGAACAAGTTTATAGATTAATTCTGATATTTTATCAGCATATTTTTTTTTTGCGTAACAGGAATTCTTAATAAAAACTTTGCTCAGCACTTACTGCCAAGTGGTGGCTATAATATAGCGTAAAGTCAGACCTCCTCTTGCTAGACTCAATCGAGGATAGCCTATAATTGGCTTCCAATCAATGCTAACACTCACTGGAGCATGCGAAAACGTATACTCCACTCCAACAACTGCTGTGAAACCGCCTCCAAAAAACGGATCTTTTCCCGTCTCGGTATAAGCTCCTAAATACCCTCCTGCACCAGCAAAACCTGAAAAGTTCGTATCAAAACCCAAATCTATATGAAAGACCCATAAGGCTTCAAATACATAACCATTGTTCTGTGGTTCGTCGTACAAAATACTTGGAAAAGAGATGCCTTCGTCTATTTGAACACCAATAAGACCTTCTATTGCTTGTTGGATATTCGGCGTATAAAAAATAAAGCGTTTGTAACTAACCTCAAAGGATGTTCCTGCTCTAAAACCAAGTGCTTGGTCATAATACTGTCCTTTCACTTCCGTTTGTCCAGCAACAAATAATCCTATGATTAAACAAAAAAGGTACCTCCTCATTTTGAATATGTTTTGATAAATAAGCGAGCAAAATAAAATATAGGTAAACTTCCTAAGGAATGAAGCTAAATTTTATTGTTTTTAACCACACTACATTCGTAAAGGTCAAAAAGCGGCTCTTGCTATAAATTATGTTGAAGCATTATTTATAATGATACTTCGTGGAGTTTTTAGTTTTTTTTGCAAAAAACATAAAAACACATCTTGCATTAGATTGATTGTTAGCTTATTAGTGCTTTGAATGCATGAGAGTCATCTGGCTGATAATCAATCTAATACGATTTCTACACAAAGTATAGATCAATAACATAAGACTATAATGGAGCCATCCCGAATGTTCGAGGATGGCTTCTTCTTTTTATAACAATCCCTCCCTTTTCTATATGACTTTTTTAACAAAAATGTTAAAACCTGTTTTAAAGTGGTTTGTACATAAACAAGCAAAAAATAACCTCCCTAATCTAAATGAAACGATTCATGCACCTGGTTTGAAAA
>CALDEP010000184.1 GCA_937942475.1 uncultured Aureispira sp. | reverse complement strand
CTTCGCTTTTAGATTTTAGATCTTAGACTCCAACTCGAAGAATCAGCGTAGCTAATTAAGCTGTGATTGGAGTCTAAGATCTAAAAGCGAAGCGATCTAGGATCTAACTCTAAGCGAAGCGCTCACGAAGTAATATCTGTTAAAAAAAAAGCCCATTCTGCCAAACTTTAAAAACCGTCGTGTAGAGTACTATGTGTTGATGCCTGTGGTCAAATATTGTGAAAATATGGATTAGCTTTCGTCGTTTACATTCTTCAAAATCATCTCCCATAAATGATGATAAGGAATGATTTCTAACTCATTGGCAGCATCTCTATACTTGATCGGAGATGCTATTAAGCGAGTTAAATACTTTTGATGCACGCCAATTTTTGTGTAATCAAAATGCGCCTTTGCCAATTGTTGCAATAAACGAACAAACTGCGTAATTCGATAGTGTTCTTCTTGTTTTAACAAGCGAGTAGAATAGCCTTTTAGACGCTCTACTCGTTCAAAAGCTTCTCCTGAGCGTTCTTCATGCAATAAAAAGACTACTTGAGCAATGACTAAAATTACAGTAAAAATACGTTGGTTTTTCGGAAAAATAATAGGTTCTTCTAAAAAACGTTTGACTTTAAACTGTTTATAACGTCTCGGTTTTTCAATCCCGTCTTCTGTTTCCACCCAAAGCAACAAGCACAAATAGGTTTCGAAAGCATTCCATTTATCTTCCGATTCACTGGATATTTTTTTGAATCGTTTGTCTTCAAAAGCTCGATCAAAAATAGCGTGGGCTGCTGCGTACTCTTTGCAATGAATGGCAAGCAATAAATAGTATTCATAGAATTGCAACCAAGCAGTATTTTTTTCAAAGATCTTCAAATATTCTTCGGCTTGTATTTGACCCTTTTCAAATTCTTGCAAATGAACAAATGCCAATAGTTTTTTGAGTGCTATTTTTGCTAATTTATCTTCTCGGTACAAATGTGGATGCTCTATAACATATTGCTCTGCCGAAGTGCAAACCAAGCAAACACTATTGTAATCTTCTTGCATCTCGTGAAAGGTGGCAAAAACCATAAATTGGTTGTAAAGAACAATAGGAGAGGCGTAGGTATTGGCTAAATCTAGTAATTTATCGCAATAAGATTGGATTAATGGAATCCTGTTTGGAGTTTTTGAAGCTGGTTTTTTACAAATTAAAATAGTTCGTTCATACAACTCATCTGATTCTATTTCAGCCTTTAGAATTAATTGATATTTTTCGCAGAGACTATTGTATTCTTCGTACAGTTTTTCATCTTCTTCATGCATAGCATGTGCTCGAAGGATTCGAGAGATGTTAACAATAATATCTGAAAACTCAAACTTTAAGGCTGTCCCAAGAATGCTTTTAGCCAGTTGGGCAGCGGTACTATTTGCTTTATTTGACAATAGTATTTTTACTAAGGTCCAATCTTTATGACAACTGTAAAACGCTCTGTTATAATTAGAGCTAGAGGTTTGATTGATGTCTAAAAAAAACAAGGTATTCAGGATGCGTTTTTTAAACCTAGACTTTAACTGGCGGTATTTATCGTCTATTGGTGTACTTCCATAAAGCTGTGCAGCAGCTTCCTTGTCATCCTTTAAGTTGCCTTTCATCAACAACTCATAGAACTCATTAAATTTTGAATTTTTCTGTTTCAAAGAGTGATCGTCAAATATTTCTATTTTTTTGACTTTCTTTTTTGTCACAATTTTTGAAATCTCTAATAAGTGTTTCATTTGCTATTTTATTATCCCCAATAAATAAGCTGAAAAAACTTCCTTTGATAAAGTATAATTTGTAGGGTTAACCCCCTAGTAAACACGCTACTTAGTTACAAAAGGCGATTAATTTTGTAATATCATATTATCAATAAAAGTAAATTCCTGTATTGCTTTATGTCACATTTTGGAATAAATGTACTAATTAAAAAGATAAAATAGAAGATCGGTAGATAAAACATTCATACAAATCGCTTCAATTATTTCTAGCGACTATAGAATTCTATGGATTATAATAAGCATAAAAAAGCCCGACACTAACAAGTAGTATCGGGCAATCTTAAACTTAAATTATATTTCTACAAAGAACCATCAGGAGTTGCGTCCATTTCTGGCATTTCGAATACATCAGAACCTGGAAATTCATAACCAATCATCAATTCAGTAGAACCCAAACTGTGTTGTTGGAAAGAATTTAAAGCAACATCAAATCCTAACAATACAGGAACACGCTTGTCAAACAAGACTTTGCATTGGAAAGATAAGAAAGCAGGGTAACGATAAAAGAGACCCAAAGACACTTGCTCGTTCAAAACATGAACCGTTATACCACCTTCAAACTGAGGCACAGCACCTTGTACATATCTAAGCATGATAGAAGGTTCAAAAATGATTTTCTTCTTAGGAAGTCTGATTTTGTAAGCTGCCGTTAGGTAGAAATGACGGTAGTATTTTCCAATAGGATTGCTATTGTTAGGTCTATTACTAAAGTTAAGGACTCGTTGTCCCAAGTTAGGCGCAGCAAATCCAACGCTTAGATTTTTAGTATACAAATACAAACCTACTTCCAAGTCAATACTCCAATTACCAGGATCAGCATTGGCAATCGCTTGATCGTTAGGATCAATCAATTGAATCAAGTCTGTACGAATAATATTGTGCGCTAAACGACCTGAGAATCCAAGAGACAAAAATGTTTTCTTGCCCAGTTTTCTATGCACAGCGCCCGATAATTTTCCTCCCCAACGAGAGCTAGGTCCAGTAACATCTCCAAAGATCATTCCGCCCATACCGATGAGCCAGTCACCACTCTTTTTGTCTTTCCAGACCGTTCCTTGATACGTTACACCAAAGGTTTGAGGGGCACCAGGAAAACGCACCCATTGCCAACGATGAAATAAGTTGATCGCATGATTGCCCTTAGAGCCAACAACAGCAGGATTAATTAAAAAAGGATTACTGCTGTATTGTGCAAACAAGGGATCTTGTTGTGCGTGCAATGTATTGGCACTACAAAAGAACAAGACAGCTATACATATGATAATAATTTTTTTCATAATGTTATGATTATTAATAGCTCATACCGTGTTTAGCTTTTGAATAAAAAAACTAAAAAGCACGATTTTTCTAATTGATTGTCAACTTTATATTGATTCGGAAGCCTTCATCAATTAGATCAATTTTGTATGTGCTAGAGTTATAATAGATAGTTGCTAATGCCCTTTAGTGGAGCATTAGCAAACTAAAATTATCGAATAATAGAGACAGTTCCTTTGTAAATTTTTGGCTCACTTAATTGTGGCTCATCTACAGAGATAACATAATAATACGTTCCATCAGGAACATCTGCTCCTAGATTAGTTCCATCCCAAGAGCCATCATAATTGACGGCTTCAAAGACTTGTAAACCCCATCTGTTAAATACTTGAACACGATTGGTAAACAAATTCAAACAAGGGATTTCCCATAAATCATTGACACCATCGCCATTAGGCGTGAAACCTGCATAGTTTGGAATACAACGTCCAACTTCAACCAAAACAGAATCAGAACTTACACAACCCAAGGTATCTGATACAGACAAGACATAAGTAGTCGTAGCTAAAGGTTGAATGATTGTAGTTACTGCTGAAGGATCCGTCACATTAACAGTTGGTGTCCAACTATAGGTGCTAATGTTTCCTGTACTAGCGGTACCGTCTAAAGTAGCAAATTGTCCTAGTAACATACCAGGAGGCGTGTTTGCGCTGGCAACAGCATTTAGAGAAGTAAAGGTAGCAGCCAAAGAAGCCGTATCACATTGCAAAGCATCAAAGACTAGGATCGACCAAACATCACCATTAGTTAAGTTAACATCCAAGCTACCAGAGACACCATCAGAATTTACGAGGTAAGAATTGCTTGTTCCGTTGATCGTCACTTGAGCAATATAGTCATCGTTACCAGCTGTTATCTCAGGCAAACCACCTGTGATTTGTAGGTTTAAGACCGCATTACCAATAGAATCACAAGTATAGTTGTACAAACCTGAACCACTATTAATCACAACACCAACGTAAGCTGGGTTATCACAAATAGCACCACAATTCGTAGAATTCCAAAGGAAAGTACCACTAATACTATCAACACCACATTGGCTGTTGTCTGTTATCACCACAATCCAGTTGTCACCATCTTGAACATTGAAGGTGTAATCTGTTGTATCGCCAATGGTTCCAAGAACAGGAATTTGATATCCAGAAACTCCAGGAGTAGTCGATCCAATAATGGTTACTAAGTAATTAGAACCATTTGCAGCAGGTTCACCACCACTCAAACGAACCGTTACATTAGCTGTTTTGTCTAGTAAACATTCATAAGGCTCTACATTAATGGCTAAATCTAAAGGATTGTAGTTAAACGTTCCAGAAGCCGTATCTGCACAACCATTATTATCTAAAACAACCACCGACCAAACATCGCCATCAGCAACATCAAAGCGGTAAATACCAACATTTCTTTGTGCTGTTCCATTTTGTCCAGCAACGGTAGAACCTGTTGTTGTTACGGTATATTGACTAGCATTGAAAGATGGCGCACCACCTGTAATAAATAAAGTTACAACAGCATCTCCATTCGGGTTACAAGTATAAACGGTACTATCAACAGGATCAGGTAAAATTTGAACAGGCATCATCGTACAAATTGGACAGTTTGACGTGTCAAAAGTATAAGTTCCTGTTAACGTATCTCCACACATATTAAGATCAAACACATCAAATGTCCAGCTATCTCCATCATTCACAATGAAAGAGAAATTAGCAGCACCACCAACAACACCCGCTAATTGAGCGTTTTGGAAGTTTTGACCAAAGACAGTAGAACCAGCAATATTAACGCTATAGTTAGAACCATCAATACTTGGTTGACCACCATTTACCATAATTTGAACTAAGGCTGTTCCGTCCATATTACAATTGTAGGTAAACATACTTGTAACTGGGTTTAAAGCACAATAATCAGGGCAGTTCATTAGGTTGTAATCAAAAGTCCCAGAAGCGGTATCTGGACAGCCATTACTATCTAATACAATCACCATCCAAGCATCACCATCTAGCACACTAAAGCTTAATGCAGTTGGTGCTGGAGTACCTGTTCCAACGCTAGTATAAACACCACTTCCATTTGGAGTAGTTGAGCCACTTACCGTAGAGGTATAGGCTTCTCCTGCGGTAAGTATTGGTGCACCACCATTTAAGAAAATAGTTACTAAAGCAGAATCTCCACCAGGATAACAAGTATAGACCGAGCTATCAATTGGATCTGGAGTGACAAATACAGGATTATTAATACAAGGATCTAAACAAGGTGTTGCGTTCACAACATCGGTTACATTACAACCCATTCCATCACTAATAACAATCGTGAAAACACCTGCTACAGCAATGGCATATTGGATCGTTGCACCAGCGGCAACCTGTCCGATTAGAACCGTATCGCCTGCTGCATTGGTCACTAAATAGTCAAACAAACTTCCATTATAAGTAGGGAAGCCACCTGTTGCACTAAAGTCAATAATACAGTTGTTTTGGTTATAATTGGTCACCAATATAATTTCACTCAAGAAAACAAAGGCTGCGCCATTTTCTGAACTTGCACTAGGACAAGTTAAGGTTCCCCATGCACTAACGATGTCTGCCATAGGACCAACATAATGTACTGCATTTTGAGAAACAGGGTTAGCGCCATCATTTACCCAATATTGTGGGCGACCATAAACAGAATCAATAAAGGTAAAGTTACCATTGGTAATTGAATCTGGAATGTTAAGGCTGTCTTGGATGATAAATCCAATGTCTAAACAGTCGGTAATTTTTGTGGTTGAAACACCATTTCCATCTACCATAGCGCTAGGGAAAAGCGTATCTCCAAAACAAACAAAACCAGTATCACTTGACATGAAGTTAAAGGTATCACCCAATACGCTGTATTGTGCATCTCCTGCATAAACTTCAATCTCATTAATATATTCAATAATGTATTGTCCTTCATCTCCAGGGTGTCCACCATCCAATTGGATGGCATAAACGGTTCCTGGTGTCAAACAACAAAGACCAACCACATCTCCTGTGAAACCTGTGGTTCCACTGAATTCAGGTGTAATTTGTGGTGTTGCTTGTGTTCCATCTGTCGTATATGCGGCAGGTAGTAAACCACCATAACACAAACTATCTTGAAACAAAGGATACATCGCATAATTTAAACTATCTAGACCTAAATAAGCACGCAACTTGATTTCTACTACTCCCGATGGAGGAACAGTAAAATAATGCCAAACCGTTTGATCGGCACGTGCTGCTGGGTTTGCATTCGAAAATGGCTCTCCTGCCAAAGTCTCAATACAAGCATTGCTGTTGTCTCCTGCTACTGCTGAGAAAGGAATGGTTTGATTTGCTGGTTTAACAGGAATTTCAAGCAAACTATCTAGCATTGTTAGACATAGAATGTCATTTGGTGGAGGATTTAATGCAGGATCACTAATACTTGGATCGTGCAACCATACATCAATATCTTGTGAATTAAGTGGAGTTAAGTTATTTGCAGGGTCAACCATACCATAGTAAGTATAACCTGGTTCTAAACAACGTTCCATAATAATAGCACTTTCAGCAGCGCCACTTAATAGCCCATTTAAACCACCATCTACAGCCGAAACATTGGATAAGTTAGCACAGGAATAATCAGAAGGAGTGCCTGGTGCAAAACGAGGGTCGTTGGCAAAAAAGGCAGCACCTTCACTATAAATACCACTATTGTAATCTGTTTCAAAGACAATTCGACCACTGTTAGGAGCTGTAAAGCTAACCCAAACAGATTCATTCATGGTGTTGTTATTAACAGCAGGATGATCGTAATCATAAGCATGATAATTGTCAGGATCATTATTTGTATGAGCTGCTCCCGTTTCTCCATTGTCATTACCACCATCCAAAGCACAACCAAAGTTCAGATTAATAGTAGCTGGACTACCTGCCGCTGAACTAATTGGTGTTGTACCAACAACTGTTGTTGGTGCAGTACAAGGGATATCTTCTATATCAGGAGGAGAACCACCCCCTAAATCAGTAACAGAAACTTCAATATAGCCTCTCTCATTGGCATCATCTGTTGTTAATTGGATGTAATAAGCTTGACCTGGATGTAGTTTT
The DNA here is from genome assembly GCA_937942475.1 of uncultured Aureispira sp. GTDB lineage: Bacteria > Bacteroidota > Bacteroidia > Chitinophagales > Saprospiraceae > Aureispira. Next base: position 1,515 of record CALDEP010000184.1, on the reverse strand, counting down.
TGATTGCTAAATCCAGCTACTGGATCACAAGCCGTAAAGGTAATATCAGCTTGACCTTGAAGGTTAGCAAAGCCACCTAAATCAGCATTATTAATATGAGATAGGTAATCAAACTTATCTTTTACAACAGCATTTGTGACAGGTTGTAAACCAGCAGCACAACCAGCGCCATCAGCAGCATGATAAATTTCGATGTAGGTTCCAAAATCTGTATTTCCATTATCGGTACTAATATCTACTTCTCCACTAGGAGGAGCAATAAAATAGAACCATCTAGAACGATTACTAGATACATCTCCTTGATGAGGCTCGTTGGCTTCTAGTGTACAGTTTGGACACCATGCACGAGTATCACTTGTACCAACAATGATTTGAGAAGCGTTACAAATATCATCTTCCCAATTATTGAGCACTAGATTTGTTCTAATAACTTCAATTGTAATGCTGTAATTTTGAGTACCACAGCCACTCGTTCCATTTGCAGTAAATGTCTGAGATACAGTACCATTTGCCGCAGGAACTGCAATGTTACCATTTTGAGCACCTGATCGTACTTCAGAAAAGGTACCACCTGTTAAATCATAATTTGTAGGGGCATCATTTTCGTACGCTTGCCAATCAATTACAATATTAGTAGGTACATCCGAAGGACAGACGTAATCATGATTAAAGAAGATGCCATTATTAGGGTTAATATTCCCATTAGGAGCATTTAGAGTCCAAGGTCCATTATTCCCATTTTGATAGGCGTGATTAAAATCACCCAAAAAGCCAAATAGGACAGGGTTATTATTGGATTCTCCAATTGTATTATCTGTGGCAAGGTATTCAAAGGCAAAATCACTATCACCAGTTAAAAAGCCATCACAATCTACATTGTTTGCAACTGCTACAGTCGTCACTCGAACCTGTATATTCGCCTGTCCCCAACTCGTATAGCAAATCGAGCAAAAGAACAAACAACAGAGTAAGAGTTGCTGTTTTTTGTAAGTAGTTTTTATCATACTTAATATAAGTTTGTATTAAAAAAGGTTATTTCTTTATTTTTTTAAGGACGTTGAAATTATTCAAAACGTTTGTTCATCGAACCTTTAAAATTAGGAAAATTTTAACGCTTTAAAAGCATTTAATAATAATTCTTTTGTTTGAGCCTGCGTTAATTTATGGTTTAAATGCTGTAATGGCTTGATCTTCTTGATGCAAAAAAATAAAAAAGCCTTTAAGCAGATTTGCTTAAAGGCTGATTTTTTTTGACGATTTAGCTTTATTTCATTAAAATGACTCGTTTTGTGATTAATTCTTGATTAATCATCATCTCTACAAAATAAACACCCGATTGTTGACTGTTTAAATTGATGTCATAAAGTTTCTGTTGTTCTTTGGTACTAATTTCCTGTACTTTTCTTCCCGTTACATCATAAATGATGATTTGCTCTACCTTGTTGTTTTCTAAGTCGCTTAGGATTTCTAAAGTGACCTTTCCTGTTGTTGGATTGGGGTATAGTTTGGTTGAGA
>CALDEP010000183.1 GCA_937942475.1 uncultured Aureispira sp. | reverse complement strand
ATTAAAAGGAAAATACCAAACCCCAGCTCCTTTTGTAAAAGCAGTTGGTCCGTATCCTTTAGGATTCAAATTCACGCCAACAGCAGGCGCTTGTGTTGTTTTTGCTAAGGTTACCGTATTGTAACTAGAAATAGTGTTACTGGCTCCATTCATGGTGTAAATCATATCGCCTTCTACCACCATACGACCAATATCTGATCCTGTTGTTGATAAGGTATCGTTACGCACCAAAGTCATTGTAGTCAAATCTACAACGGCTAAATAACCCAAGGTATCACCAAAAGCAGCTACTTGAGCATTGTTTTGAGCGATGTAGGCATAGTCTCCAATCACTACAAAATCATCCGCAGGTTTGGTTACTTGAGGAATACTGTCTACAAAAGACAAATCATTCGCATCGTAAATTAAAAAGTGCTGATTGTAAGGTCCTGTAACTCCCCAAGGTCCATACCAGTTACCAACCAATAAATGATTGTTGTGTAATGCTAACTTCACGGTACTTAGTCCTAAAAAGGCATTGGAGGCAACTCTAGTTTTAGCCACCCAATCGTATTTCACAATACTATCTTGTGCTGCCACATAGGCATACTGACCATTAATCATAACATCTTGAATAGATGTTGTTCCAATCGTTCCCATGTTTGTTGCCGTTCCTGAATTAAGAACTTCAATGGTTGTATTAGCGTTGGTTGTGCCAAAAACACCACCATTTACGACAATAATAGATTCATTTTGAGCAAAAAGATTGCTCAAGGTTCCGACCAATAGGAAGGTTAAAAGTGTAAATTTTACTAAGGCTTGCATAGCTTTAAAATTTAAATGAAAAAAAATTTTACTATGCTAACAGAATAGAAGCTAGTCCAATAGAACTAGCCCAATGTAGGAAGGCTGAAGAAGACTCCTAGACTGGTTGCTTCAATCCACGAAAGCATTAACCAAAAAGGACCTAGGCAGGTCTCCTGACTTGTAGCATTTTTGTTTTCCTTCCCATTCTATATAAAACAGTGGATTATTATAACAAAAATAATAGCGCTACTTACAGTTGCGGGACAGCTCAAGATTTTCACTTGATTCCCTTTTAATTTTCATTTTTATAATAATCTTACTTAAATCTTATTATAAAAACAGAAAACCTAAATCTCTAAATATGCCGCAAATGTAAAGAACCTTTTGATGTTTTGTGCATCAAAAGGTTCTTTTATGAAAATAGTTGCTATATTTTTTTATTTGCAAATTAATCAAATAAAATCTTTGCTTTGGCTAAAGGATTCCAAGTATTGTCTTCTACAATGGCTTCTGCTTCTATTCTATAATCAGATTGTACGCCTTTCATAGATTTCATTATATTGACAACGCCACGCAACAAAGAGCCTTTCCCTGCTCGTTTATCCATTGCAGATTCTACAGGATCAAACTCTAGTTTAAAAAACAAGGTTTTTGAATTGCCATCACTGACCTCTATTGGTTCCTTGTATTCCCATGTTCCTAACAAAAATTCATCAATACGCTTTTCCTCCGCTCGACCACGGGTGTACACTTCAATAAATTTTAGTTGAATCGCCAAAACTTTTTCAGGACGTTTTGAATGAAGTTCAATTTCGCCATTAATTGTTTTAACATCCTTCGGATAAGAAGGTAATACGTGTAACCTGATCTTAGTTCCTTCTATTCCAAACCATTTTTTAACTCTTCCAAACATATAATTAGGCTGTTTTTTATTTCCAATAGTCCACTTCTAATAAAATGAACGAAGGGTTCTTCTTATTATTAGAACAATATAAGCAGTATGCTCAATAATATCAACACCAATGCGACCAAAGTTGTTCCCTCAAATAAAAAAAGGTTTCTAAATCTTATTTAACTGATGTTTCAAGCAAGATGCCAGACACTTCTAAAAGCATCTGGCATCTTGTAAAAACTCCAAACAGGAACTTCCTGTTTGAGCGATTCTGTATTAAAAATTTATCGTTGAATGACAAATTTTTGTTGCAAAGAACCTCTATCGGTTGCCACTACTGCCAAATAGATTCCATTTGGTAAATCAGCAGCAGGGATTTGAATCAAATTCTCTCCTGCACTAATTGTTTCTTTTGCTAGTGTCACAATGACTCTACCGTCCATTGCATAGATTTGGATCGAACCAATAACTTCTTCTGCGGTATAGATAGACAATGGAATATCTGTAGATGTGATTGGATTATTATTCACTTTTAGATTCATTTGCTTGTCAATCGACAAATCTTTTATAGCAGTTGATGTTGTTGCTTCAAACTTAGTATAAGGAGAAAGACTTGCACAAGTAGAATACTGATTGATTGCTTTCACTCTCCAAGCATAATGCGCTCCAACAGTTAAACCTGCTGTAGATAAATCAAAATGACTGTTTCCTGTTGTAACAATCCCCTTAAATTTCACATCATTTAGATTTGGAAACCATAAGGTAGGGAAACTAGTTCCAAACACTTCCACATAATACCAAGTTGCTCCTGGTACATCCGTCCAATCTAAACGAACGGTAGAATTTGCGATAGAAGCTGTTCCATTATCTGCAGGTGTTACAACAGTAGTCAAACCTGTTACCTCTGTTGTTGTTGGAGGAGTCGCTGCTAGACCTCTATTGGCAATAGACATAGCAATTGCTGCTTTTTGTTCTGTAGAAAATTGAGTTTGGCAGGCATCATTATAATAAGACATGATGTTGCTTTCATCTGGATTTAAAGTTGCTCCTGTAGGATCGAAAGTGGCAGGTGTAAAACTACAACTTTGAATCGCCGCAGTAGAGTGATAATCTGCTTCTGTATCACAAAAACCATCTGCAGCATTGGCACAGTTTGATCCTGTTCCTCTTGCTACTCGTTCTACTAATTCACCTCCTATAGTAACTGGTGCATTGACACCATTGTATTGTGCTTCTGCATCAACACCTTCCCAACCATAAAATGTATGATTCAAGGTAAAGAAATGCCCAATTTCATGCGCTTCTGTTTTTGCACCACCAGATACCATTGGTTGTTGCAAAAAGATATAATCGAAATTAGGGCTATAATAACTTAAAAAGCCCGATGTAGGATAATTTGAAGAGCGTCCAATATAGATATTCATCGTATTGGGCACCTTATTTGCAAACATATTATATCGAGCCTGAAAAAGATCTGAGCTGACATCTATATAATCATCTACTAATTCATTGATCTGTCCGTGGATATAAAATTGAACGTCTTGATCTGCATACAGCGCATTCAAGCCACACAAAAAGCCTAGAATAGACGTTTCTGGTGTCGCTCCTTCTCCTGATGAATTTCGAACATTGTGAATCGTTACAGGAATATAAGTAACGGCTCTAGAAGTCATTAAGTCTGTAACTTCTTGTTTTGTAAACGATTGGCGATTTGCCATTAAACGTTGGTCGATAATTGCCCCTGCTGCGGCATCTACTCCGCAATTAAATTGTTGTGCTTGTAGAGCGACGGTACTCAAAAAGGCAAACATCAAAAATAAAACTGTTTTTTTCAAATTCATAGTTGACTATATTTGTTATTAGTAAAGTAAGTGTTGTTAATTAATACTCCATAGTTTTGTTATTCGCTGTCCACAAAGTATGCATCATTTGCAAGTAACACTTAATAATAATTTAGTAATTTGTACGCTTAAAACTAAAGATTATAACCCGTTTGCCCTCATAATGTTTCTTTTTTTTTATAAAAACTTGTTATAAATTGGTAAAAATTTAAAAAAGACCAAAGAAAAGTACGCTCCAAAAAGCCTCTGAATTATTACCAAAATTAAACCTTCAAATACGCTCTTGCCAATCAGAATTCTATAGGGATAAAGTCCTATTTGTTTTTGTTCAATTTGTACTGGAGATAAAATGTCCGATAAGCTTCTAGATCATCCACATTCATCCAATCCACTCCTTCGTCCAACAAAAATTTCCAAACAATAGGTTTATTCGGCATCCCCCAGAAGCGAAGCTTTCGATGGTCTGTATGTGCTGTAGCGACCATTTTCCGCAAACGAGTACGTTCATTTGCAGGCATTTCTCCTGTTCCTTTCCAAGTAAACAGGCTTCCATAACGAGCACTCACTCTAGGAGCAATAGCTGCGGTTCGGGTAGTATGGTTAATTTCTCCCAAGCCTCCATCTATCAACATATATCGCACCGAATCATTCATAACCTGCTCATAAGGCTTGTTTCCTGACAGTAATAGGTCCAAAACACCATAAGAAATAGAATCTTGCTGTGGATAATAAGTTGTTATCAAATGTTTGTATCGTTCGCACAAAGCTCTAAGCAGCACATAAGTTCTTGCTGCATCTTTCTTGATATCAATCATAAAGGTCAGTCGCTGTGTCGTATCTAGAAATAGCGTTTCGTGCTTGGCAAGCCAAGCTTCCAAGGGTTTAAAATAAAGGTTTTCTATGTCTGGAGCAGTCCCTAATAAAAAGCCTATGTGTGCCACTTTTAACTCATTTTGATATGGAAACACATCTATTTCTATACTGACAAAGCCCTTAGAAAGTGCTGTGGTCAGAGCAGGCCATGATTTCTCATAATCATTGTGTGCGTGTCCGTTAGGAAGCGCATGGGTCACTTGTCCGATGGTTTCGGAAAAGGGTAGACTTATAAAAAGTATTAAGAGTATCTTTTGTAACATTCGCTTTTTGTTTTTTTGTACACAAGAATATTTCTAAGTACAAAAGCCAAACCGCAAGCCTTTAGAAATGACCTCTCAGCGTGACAATTACATTCATACCTGGCGCAGAAACACCTGAACCATAAGGGCGATAATGCCAATCTAGTAGATTTTCTAAGCCTAGATTAATAGAAAATAGTTTATGCAAGCGGAAGCTGGCATAGATATTTACAGTAAACCAAGCTGGCGTTCCTTCTGGCAAGGCTTGATCTAAGTTTTCCGAGCTATCGTTCGAATAATCCTTTAATTCCTTAGGTCCATTAAAACGAATGTTGAAACGAGTTTGGAATATCTTGCGTTTGTAGCCTAATTCAAATTGCCCATACAAAGGTGGAATGTGTGCTAGTGGCTGCGGTTCAATTCCTGTTTCTAGTTCTCTTCCTTCTGTATAATTTAGCCCCATTCGCATAAAAATATTCTCTGTAAACTCTACTTTCAGATTTGCACTAATTCCCCAAATAGAGGCTTGACCAGCGTTAACATTAGAATATATATTTCTAAAAGAACCATCGTAATACATCGAGTCTACGCCATTGAGACTAAAAGGCTCTTGCAAGATAGCATCAAAAATATGGGTATAAAAGAAGGTCGCTCCTAACCATACTTTTTCTTTAATCTTTTTACCAATCGTGGCTTCAAAATTAAGTGCTTGTTCGGGCTTAATGAATGCATTTGGAATCGTGATATCATCTCCTTTGGCTCTAATTTTCCCATTATCATCAATATTAGGCGTTCTAAAAGAAGTAGAAAGAGCTGTATTGAACTGAAATTGGTTTCCCATATCCCAAGCCAAGGCTAAACTCCCTGTTAGGGCATGATTGGATGAAATTATATTACTATAAGGCAAACTATATAAGACCGTATCTAAAAAATTCGCAGAAACGTAGGAAAATACATAACGCAGCCCTCCAATGATATTGGCTTTTTTTCCTAGTTTCAGTTTATAACTAGCATATACTCCTGCTGTTGTCATAAAACTGCCTCCATCTGGATAACGAGTTCCAATCCCTCGATTTGATAATTCTCCTGTTAGAATATTTTGAGTTTCAATTCTAGATTGAACAATATTATGTGTTGCTTCTAATCCATATAATAATTTAGATTTAGGTTTGTTTTTCTTGCCCACTTTTTTGATAAAATCTGCATTCAAGGTAAAAACATGCACATCTTCTTGTTGTATCCTTCTCAAAGGATCGTCAAAGCGCCTTGTAATTCGATCTTCGTCTATTTTTTGATACGCTAGCGTAATATTTGCATTACTAAACAAAGCAATACTGTCGTTATCTATCTTAGTGGTAAATGCCGCAAACAAGCGATTTTGTGGTCCATAATACCATTCTGAATATTGGAAGGTTTGTTTGGTTATTTGTCCATTCGAAATGGTAACATCGCCTTCAGTCAACTGATCGTATCGTGGAATGTTACTACTTGTCGAATATTGAAGATTGAATAAAAATTCTAAGCCTTTTTTAGGTTTGAATCGTATTTTTTGAATCGCATCGAGTTGAGAATAACGAGTACCTACTTGTACGTTTGGGTTTTCATTCAGCTCAACAATATCTGTACTATCACCTCTAGTGGCATAAAAATAGCGATTCCAGTTCAAGGTCATGTTGGGGCTACTCTTTAAACGCCCTGCTCTCAAATCTTGAAAAGCAGAATAGGTAATGCTCGTAAAAGAAGCCACCTTTTCAGTCCCCACATTCACATCTGCATGAACGGTTGCTTCATAATTAGCGGTCGAAAAACGAGTATAAACATTGGCATCCAAAGGCTTTAAATCCTTGGAGCGCAATCGAGGTGTTTTGGTATAAAAATGCATCACTCCCCCAAGGGCATCGCTGCCATACATCACAGAACCTGGTCCATGATGAATTTCTACTCGTTCTATCGCTGCATTATCTATGGTAATGGCATTTTGCAAGTGACCACTTCGATAAATCGCATTGTTCATACGCACGCCATCAATTACTAACAAAACCTTGTTGGCTTCAAAGCCTCGAATAATAGGGCTTCCTCCTCCCATTTGACTCTTCTGAACAAACACATCTCCACTTTGTGAAAGTGCATCCGCAGCCGTTTGAGGATTGTACATTTCTATATCCTTTCGGTCAATAACCGTTACTTGATTTGGAATTTCAGACAATGGAATTTTTTCATTGGTCGTTCCTTTTCCAATTACCTGCACCATCATTAAGTAACCTGACTCTAGGGTAACCTCTAAGTTATTTGCACGAATATCATGGATGCTCAAGGTCGTTCCACGGTGTTGAATGCTTGCTATATGTACTTGGTTGTCGTAACCAATATTTTTAAAAACAACTTTTCCATCAATATCTGTTAATTGCTGACTAGCGGAATCAATCTCATAAACATTGTCAATTTTATCGACAATAAAAACGGAAGCATTAATAACAGGATAACCTTCATCATCTATGACGTGAATGGTATCTACATATTGAGCTTTTAAGGATGATTGTAGGACAAAAAGGATAAAAAAGAAAGTAAAAAATTTTAGCATGATAATTTTTGGTAACATTTGATAATAATACTTTACGGGGGGTATTTTTTTATTACAACGACATAAAAATCATTGTCTATTAGATGGATTCCTCCACAAAGTATTGTGATAAATCAATTTCTAGGCTGCGCTTATTGATTTATTAATTGGGGCTAACTTATTTAGTTGTAAATCTACACTTATTCACTGATGTTACGCAAGAACTTTTTTTATGTTGCTATTAAAATTCGTCCTTGCTTATTTAAGCACTGATTTAATGTTGAATTCTTAATGCTAAATTTTTAATGTTTGCTGCGCTATAAAGCATTCAACATTAAAAATTTAACATTAAGAATTAAGAACAAATTTATACAAGAATATTGATTTTTCATCAACCTAATTATTTGTTTGCGTAAATGAGTTATTAATAGGACTTTACTTGAAGTACCAATTTTTATATTAAAATATTCCACAGGTATGGGTATGTTAACAGGACTCAAAGAAAGCTTGTATCAACGAAAGTTGAAGCAATGCACGAAAATAGATCGACAAACACTTTCTTGCAATTTTGATACTGCAAGGAATATTGGCGTACTGTTTAATGCTACTAATGAAGCGGATACCAAGATTGTTCTATCTTTTAAAAGAGAATTGAAAGCAAAAGGGAAGAAAGTATCTTTGATGGGGTATAAGGATGTAAAAGAACTGAGCGAAGATGAAAAATTTCCAGTTTTTTGCAACAAAGACTTAGGGCTTAGCCAAACTCCAAAAAAGCAAGATGTTTTAGATTTTATTGAGAAGCCTTTTGATCTACTAATTGCCTTGCATGTGGATAATTGCCAACCATTGGAATACATTGCTGCTGCTTCAACTGCTAAGTTTAGAATTGGACATTATCGAGAAAATAAAACTGATTTTTATGATTTTATGATTTATGGAAAAAGCCATGATTTGAAAGTCGTAATTAAACAAATGGAAACTTATTTAAAAAAGATTCACTAGCTTAATTTATGCGTAAACTATTTACAGGCACGGGAGTAGCTTTAGTTACACCATTCAAAAATGGAGCCGTAGATTATGACGGTCTCGAACGTCTAATCAATCATAATATAGAAGGAGGCGTAGAATTCTTAGTTTCATTAGGAACGACAGGTGAATCGGTGACTTTAACGAAAGAAGAACAACACGCTGTACTAGATTTTACAGTGAAGATTGTTGCTGCTAGAGTTGCTGTTGTTGCAGGTTTTGGTGGAAATAACACCGCTGCATTGATCCAGGAAATTAAGAATTATCACTTTGAAGGCATTGACGGAATTTTGTCTGCTAGTCCTTCTTATAATAAACCGACACAAGAGGGGATTTATCAGCATTTCATGGCAGTAGCTGCAATAGCACCTTGTCCAATTATTTTGTACAATGTTCCTGGACGTACCGCCTCTAATATGACTGCTGAAACGACTTTGCGTTTAGCAAATGCTAGTGATACCTTTGTTGCCATAAAAGAAGCTTCTGGAAACTTAGCACAATGCATGGAGATTGTACATGGTGCTAAACCAGCTCATTTCTCTGTTTTGTCAGGCGATGATAATTTGACCTTGCCTATGTTGGCTTGTGGCATGGATGGTCTAATTTCTGTTATTGGAAATGCTTATCCTAAAGGCTATTCGGATATGGTTCGAGCTTGCTTGGCTGGCGATTTTGCTAAAGCAAGAAACTTACATTACGCTTTTATGCATCTAGTAGACTTATTATTTGTAGATGGAAATCCAGCAGGCGTAAAATATGCACTCCAACAGTTGGGAATTTGTGGCGAAGAGCTTCGCCTTCCTTTAGTACCAGCAAGAGAAATTACTAAAAAAAGGATGGATGTTATTATGACTAAATTAGAAAATTTAGTCTTGACATAGATGAACAAAACACCTTTATATAAAGACATTAGGCTATATACTTTTTTAGGTATTATAGCCTTTTTATTTGTCCATCATTATGCTGGATATTTTGGGCATTATGGCTTTGATGATATCATGGGTTATGGGTATTATGGCAAAAAATGGGCAGATGGACAACTTTTCTTTTTGAACGAAGATTTCTTCTCCTATCGTTGGGGATTTATCAGTTTGACAGGCTTTTTCTATGCTTTATTTGGTGTAAACGACGATGTTTCTGCCATTACTTCCTCTTTGGTTTTGCTGTTGACGGTTTTGTTGATTTTTAAGGTGTTAAAGAGGGAGGCTCGCATGGTAGCTGTTGTAGCAGCCTTGATTTATGTGTTGGATAATTGGACGATGTATTATTCTGACAAACTGATGCCCGACACTTCTGTTGCTTTGGCAACTTTTGCCGCATTTGCCTTGATCTATACCCATCATTTTGAGCAAAAAGGAAAGCAATCGTTTAAGTATGCCTTGTTGTTATCCCTCGTTTTGATTTGGGCTTATATTACTAAGCAATCTGTTCTTTTATTGTTCCCTGTATTTTTTCTATTATTAATAATAGACGTGCTACAAAAGCGACATTATCAATTTTGGATCTATACTGCTTTGTGTTGTGTGGTAATGGGATTGCTATATCTGTTTGGGATTTACTGGCTAACAGGAGACCCTTTAGCTCGATTTCATGCGGTGGAGGTTGGTTTGAATGATAATCTAGGAGCAGGACGTTCTTTTTCATTTTGTAATTATGCCATTCAGCCTTGGGAAGTGCTGCGCCATCGAATTAGCTACGAAATGATTGACAAATGTATGCGAACAGGAATGATCATTAGTTTGATGTTGGCAATTCCTGCTGTTTTTAGTCATCGTTTTCGAGACTTTATGACCTTCAAAACCCCCAAAGCTTATTGGGCTTTAGTTTTGATTTTATCTGTGCTGTCTTCTAATTTTATGACAACATCCTACAAGGCTTATTTGCCAATTTGTCCAGATATTCGTCACTTCTTATTTTTAGTTCCAATGGCAGCCGTTGTTGCCGCGCCCACTTTGTATGCTTTTGCACAGAAAAAGGAAAAAAAGTTTGTTTTCATTATAATATCTCTTCTTATCTTTGCTTTGGCGAAGCGTGGAGAAGTAGGTAATTTTGAATGGGTTTATATGGCGATTATGGGATTGATCCTACTGCGTTCTGTTTTGCCCAATCATAATTTTATTACAGGCGTTTTTTTAGTTGGAATTGCTTTGGCTGCTTTGGCGCCAATTGTTTCTTCTATGCAAACTGCCAACAAGCATTCTTATGTAGAACAACGAGCCGTTATTTATAAATACCTAAAAGATAAAAAAGAGCCTAGTATTGTGATTACAAATGTTATTCAGAAGCATTTTGGGCAATATTTGTTGGCTTATAATGAAACGGGTCCCGTTCAATTTTACGACTATGCGGCATTACCAGGCTTAGAATTTCCTGCCGAAACAAGCGTGTACGTTTTAGTCAATGGCGCTACAAGGTATATGTCTAATTTCTCTTATAATAATCTGCCACGTTGTATCAAAGATTGTTATGAAAAGAAGCATCCCGCCAGTATTGAAGTGATTTATGAGACCAAAGAAGTGGGGCTGTATCGCTTGCGCCAACCTCAATTATTGAAAGAAACGCTCAAAAAATCAGAGTAAGAACATCTAATAGGATTCATTTTTTTTATATTAAATGAGTCCAACCATTTGAAAATAAAATCATAAAAAATGAAATCATCGAACTTTCCCCCTTATGCTAAAATTATTTGGTTGGAGGATATAAATGCAATACAACTTAAATGGGAGGAATTGCACATGCCTCTAGAGCAGTTTAAAGAAATTACAGATTTTGCTCTGAATATAATGTCTGAAAATAAAGGGACTACTTGGATCGCAGATCAATACGATAGCAAAGGGGCTTTTAAAGCGGATGTCATAGAATACATTACAAACGAATTGGTTGGTATTGGGGTAGCGAAATATGGTATCAAGCTAGTTGCAACGATTATGCCTAAACAAAGTGGTCTTAGTTCATTAAGTACTAAGCGCTGGATGGGAGACGTACAAAAACAGGAAGCATTTACGATGGCAAATTTTGCAACTCTAGAGGATTGTAAAGAATGGATTCTTGCGAATGAGTAATCTTGTTTTTTTAAGATAGATCTGTATTGATAATACTTACTTCGTGAGCGCTATCGCTTTTAGTTCGTGGAGTTTAGCTACGCTGCTACTCCGTGGTTTAGTTTTTTTACAAAAAACATAAAAACACATCTTGTATTAGGTTGATTATTAGATTATTAGCGCTTTGAATGTGTAAAAATTATCTAGCTGATAATCAATCTAATACGATTTAGCTGCGCTGTGACTACGTGATCTACACGAAGTATTGTATTGATGCTGCTCAAATAAATGAATGGGAAATTTTAGAGATAAAGCAAACTGCCTTTAATACGTTAAATTCTGTCTATAATAGAAATGTCTGTTGCATTTATCTTTGATTTTTTGTATATTGCGGGTCTTTCAAAAGAGTACTCACTTCTGAGTATTTATATAATAATCTAATAGAAAATACTTCGTGCGTACGTATTCGACAGCGTAGCCTCAAAAAGAATGTTTCTTTTTTAGATTTAAAACAACTCCACGCATAATTTCACTATGATCAAATCTTTTTCACAAATCATTGTTTTCTTGTCAATGATTTGCACCATTTCTAGTTGTACCTTTACCAAAATTGTAGTATTCTTCAAACCAAGTATTGAAGATCATCAGAAAGTATTTGTTTGTGATACCATACCAGGTTCTGCAATGGACGATTGGGCAGCCGCTTCTTCAGAAGTCATGCCACTCAAAAAAGGCTTGTTTGTCAATGCCAATGCGCCAGCTAATATTCCGCCAATGGAGCAATGGATTCCTATGGAAGAGAATTTAGAAACGACCAACTTTGACGCTTTTTTAGAAAAATCAAAAACCACAGCACTTATTATCATCAAAAACGACTCTGTTCTATACGAGCGCTATCTAAATGGTGGTGCAAAGGACAAACCTAAGGTCGTCTTTTCGGTAACAAAAGCGATTGTAGCCACCCTAACGGCTATTGCAGCAGAGGACGGTTTGTTGTCTTTGGATCAGAAAGTAGCGGACTTTATTCCCGAATTTTCAAATGGCGCTCGAAAAGACATTACGCTACGTCATTTAATGGGAATGGTTTCAGGTTTGAACTGGCATGATTTTGATAATGTGTTGCGTTTGGGAGGGCTGTATTATACTGGCAACCAAGAGCGATTTGTTAAGCGAGCCGCAAAGACAAAATACGAACCCAATACGCATTTTGCCTACAAATCATTGTCGACTCAAATTTTGGGCATTTGCCTAGAAAAAGCCATTGGGCAGAGCTTGGCAAGTTATTTAGAAGCCAAAATATGGCAACCTGTTGGGATGCAGTATGATGCTATGGTGACCTTGGATAGCAAGAAGCATCGAAATCCTAGAACCTTTGGAGGACTTGCTTTAACAGCTCCAGATATGATTCGTTTTGGCAAATTAATGCTGAATGATGGTGTTTGGGAAGGACAACAAATTGTTCCAACATGGTTTGTTGAAGCGGTGAAAAATCGTGACATGAACGATTGGTTCGGCTATTCTAATTGCTACTGGCGAAATGGTTATGAGGAGTTAGGTTTTGAGAGCAATCAACAATATTGGGCAGCAGGCTATAGTGGACAATATATTTTCGTTTCTCCTAAAGATAACATTATTATCGTTCGAACAGGAGCAGAAGAAAAAAGCCATTGGTCGCTTTTACTAGGGCGATTGTCTTCCTTGTTGGCAAATGGTCGCAACGACTTAACGGATGAATCTCTGGATTTTGGGGCACAATTTTCTGGAACCTACACGAATGAAGAGGGACAGAAAATGACCTTGGAACTCTTGCCAGAACTCGATAAATACGAACGTAGACAGTGGCTTTGGAAAAGAGATTTGACGCAGTTTGTTGAAGGTGAAAAGTTGAAAGAATTAACACAGTTAGACGGTGTTAGTTTGGGTTATAAAAAAGGAGGGAAACAGACTCGAATGTATTATGATATTAAGGAAGGGAAAGTGCTGGGTTTTTATTATAATTCTTGGCCTGATGTGGGTTTGACTTATTTTAAAAAGATGCAATAGAATTATTCCAATCCTAGTGTTTATAGAAGAAGCCAAAGACCTTAAATGTCTTTGGCTTCTTCTGTAAGAGGTGTTTTCTGAAACCTGATTTTACTTTGAAAATATAAGCTTTAGTAGCCTAGTTTATGTTTTGTGAAAGACCGTTCTGAAATCTAAACAAAGTCCTTGCTCAACTGTTAAATAGTTACGAGATAATCGGGCAGATTGTTTATCTTTACTATTTTATAAAACCTAATTCCAAAGAAGATTATTTATGCATAAGGCAAGTACAAGACGCAGAAAAGCATATTGGGTAGCATTTAAAGTAGGCTTGAGTTATTTTAGGCTATATATGATCTCTAAAATAGTAGGAAAAGAATACTGGTCTTCTCGAATAAAGGAAAAAAATATAAAAAATGCCGAACGGATAAAAAATATGATGCTAGAGCTTCAGGGCTTATTCATCAAGGCAGGGCAACTAATTTCCACCTTGTCAAATGTTTTGCCAGAAGAGTTTAGGGCGCCCTTAGAAGAGCTGCAAGATAATGTTCCTCCACATCCTTTTGCCATTATTAATGGCGTTATAGAAAAAGAATTAGGCAAACCAGTCCACGAATTATTTACCGAATTTAATGAAATTCCTATTGCTGCGGCATCAATTGGGCAGGCACATAGAGCTAAAATAGGAGAAAAGGAAGTTGTTGTCAAAATTCAACATCCCGAAATTGATAGACTAGCGCATATTGATTTGACGATTATTGAGCGAATTGTCAAAATGGTTGCTTTTTTTATGAAAATAAAAGGCATTGAGCATTTGTATCAGCAAGTAGAGCAAATGATTGAGGAAGAGCTTGATTATTATCAAGAGGCGGAATCCATGCAGATTATCAAAAAGAATCTTAAAGAAGACCAAGGGGTCTATATCCCAGATGTTTATAAGGACTATAGTTCCAAAAGAGTACTGACGATAGAGTATTGTGAAGGGGTGAAAATTAGCGATGTGGCTCAAATTAGTGCTTGGGGAATTGACCTTGGGGAGCTTGCTGAAAAGCTAGTTCGAGTATATTGTCAGATGATTTTAATGGATGGTTTTTATCATGCTGATCCACATCCTGGAAATGTATTGGTGAATCAACAGGGGCAAATTATATTGATCGATTTTGGTGCCGTTTCTAGGCTGAGTCCAGGAATGAAAGAGGGGATTCCTAAGTTGATTAAGTACATGATTCAGCAGGACGCAGAAGAGATGGTGAAAATTTTGCGAAAACTAGGTTTTATCACACATGGTGAAAATACAGGCAAGGTTGCTAAGAAATTAATTGATGACATACAAGACTTTATAGCAAATGAACTTCAGCTAGAAACGCTGAATATGCAAGACCTTAACGAAGAACAAATAAGGAAAGCCTTGAAGTTGATTAATATAAAAGAGATGACGCAAATTATGCAAATTCCTAAAGATTGGGTTTTGCTAAATCGTGCTGTTGTTTTAGTTGGCGGCGTGGTCTTTTTGTTAAAACCAGAATGGAATCCTGTAGAAACGCTGAAACCTTACTTGGAAGAACAGTTGATAGGAGGAAAGGGCGGTGTGGCAAAGTTGTTATTAGATTCGGTGAAATTACAAGCGAATGCCTTATTAACCTTGCCTGTAGAAACCCAGAAAGTCTTTAAAAGACTTAATCAAGGAAAAATTGAAATTGAGGTTAAGAACATCAAAAAGGGCTTTGGTCAGATTCAAATGATCGGGCAACAAATGGTTTGGTTGATGGCTTTTATTGCAGCCATCTACTTTTATCTGTTGTTAGATGAGACGAATGCTTATCCTTATTTGTCCATGTTATTTCAGTTCTTTGGAACGGTTTCGTTCTTGGGTTTCTGGGTGACTATTTGGAGAACGCCTAAAGGATATTAGAGGACTTGTCCTTGAATTTTGCTGATTGTAACAGTTTGCTGTGATCGTGTTATTTTTTATCATAATAAGCTTCCAATAGTGGCTCTTACA
>CALDEP010000182.1 GCA_937942475.1 uncultured Aureispira sp. | reverse complement strand
CTATCATACATTACTCCCTTGAAACCCCGAAGGCTCAGCGTAGCTAAATCGTATTAATTTGATTATCAGTAGGAGGTACTTTTACTGATTAAAACACTAAAAGCTGATAATCAAACTAATGCAAATAATTTTTTATGTTTTTCATAGAACCCGAACTAAGCGAACTAAAGCGTAGCACTCAGGAGCTTAGCGACTAACAAAGCGACCTCACGTAAGTAACACCCCGTAAGGAGCAGCGTAGCTAAAGACTAAAAACCACGCAGTAGTAGCCTAGCTAATCAACAGAGTATTAATCATAATAATAACGTAAGAAACACTAGAATTGTACAAATGAACGTATTTTTTAATTTTGCCTATAGCTTACTATTGAAAAAAAAACGCTCCTAAGAAAGCAAATCATACCCAATTGACTTTAAGAGATTTAAAAATTTATCCTTAAAATTAAAGCCTATTTTCAGTCATAATTGGTTAATAAAAAAACAAAAGAAGCACTGAATTTGTTATTACCCAGAGAACAAAATAATAGTATTGATTTCCCCTCATTATCCAAATATAATTACTCCAAACTTTGTTGGATATTTTCAACCTCCAAGCTTTGTGATTGCCTGACCTAAACGGAGTATTGCTTAGAGAACTTGTGATAAAAAACGCATGCCTTTAGGAACTCTGCATTTTTATTATTAAAATAAATACACATTTTATAAAAATACTGTATTTTACACAGTCCTTTTATTCAATTTCCCCGCTAAATAATTAACAACGTAAAACGACTAACAAGTTATGAAAAAAATTTCGATTACACTTTTACTCGCTCTTTCTGCGACTTGCAGCTATGCCCAAGGAGTTGGTATAGGAACTCCCCCTAACCCATCGGCAATGCTTGATGTTAGTTCTACCTCTAGAGGTTTACTAGCTCCTAGAGTTACTTTAACAGGCACAACCGATGCCACTACTATTACCAATGGAAACGTAACTTCCCTACTGGTTTACAATACAGCTACCACAGCAGATGTTGTTCCTGGTTATTATTATTGGGATGGTAGCCTATGGGTCGGTCTTCAAAATACCGACCACGATTGGCATGAAGTAGGTACAACAAGTCCTCCTAATAATATTAATGATAATATTTTCACAGAAGGAAGGGTTGGAATCGCCTCTACAAACCCTACTACTAGATTACAGATTGGAAATTCTCCTTCTGGAACCTATCGATCATGGATGGATTATGGTATTATTATCGGCAATGATACTGATGGGATTTATATTGGAGTCAAAGACGAAGGTCCAGATCAAGACGATGCCGTTATTGCCTGGGGAGATAATACTCAAGATGATTTGCGCTTTTTGTACAATCAAGCAGGTGCAACAACAAGTGAAGAAGTAATGACCTTGCAACCTGATGGAGATGTTGGAATCGGAGAACCAAACCCAACTAATAAGCTTACAATTGGCGCTAATTTAGGAGTAGGCTACGGTATTTCTTTAAACTCAGGAACACCTTATGGACAAGTAATCGAAACGACAGAAGGTACTCCAAGTGCCAATGCGGCACTTTGGGTTCGTACCGATAATGGAAGTACCGTTGATCCATTATTTAGAGTTCAAAACAATGGAAATGTTGGTATAGGAACCAATACGCCAAGTGCTAAATTAGATGTTAATGGGCAAATTCTACAAGGTCCGAATACTACTTGGGGACAAAATACTAGAATTGGAATTAACGCCCCTTTGACAACTGTTCCTGAAGCTACTATTGGTTCTACTAATGGCAATTTGCACCTTGAGCCTAGAACAGGTTTTGATACTTATATCAATTACTATTCAGCAGGCGGGAACACCTACATCTCCACAGGAAATAATACAGGTAATGTAGGGATTGGAACAACAAATGCATCCAGCAAATTAACCGTTAATGGTGTTTTGGAAATTAACAAAATAGCAGATGTGAGTACTATTTATTTTACTAATAGTTTTTCAGAGCCTGGTTACATTCGCCATAGTGGTAATAATAATAGTGCAGAAATGCGTTTTGTCGCTTCTGATGATTTTGATGCAGGAAGTGCTGGTGATAAATTTACCTTTGGTGGAGAAACGGGTGGTGTCTTTACAGAAGCCATGCGTATTCAAGGGAATGGAAATGTTGGTATTAAAACAACTGCTCCTGCTCAACGTTTACATGTTATTGGAAACATCTTAGCGTCTGGAACCATTACTAGTTCTGACAAACGATACAAAGAAGGCATCCAAGATTTAAAAAACAGCACAGACTTATTAAGTTCTATTCGTCCTGTTGCTTATAACTTTAGAACAGAGGAGTTTCCACAAGGACAATTTGACGATAAATTACATTATGGAATTATTGCACAAGAATTAGAAACCGTGCTACCTAATTTGGTTTATACAGATCTAGAAGGTTATAAAGGAATCAACTATACAGAATTAATTCCTTTATTAATAAAAAGCAACCAAGAGCAACAAGCTCTAATTGAAACACAACAAAAGCAAATCAATCAACTTATCAATGCTGTTGAAGCATTACAAAAATAATTTATCAATTGATGGAAGCGTATATATATGACAGCCTTAGAACTCCTAGAGGAAGAGGCAATAGAAAAGGATCTTTGATCGGAACAACAGCCACTCAACTGGTGGTTACAGTAATGGACGAACTTCGTCAACGACATGATTTAGACACCAGCCAAGTAGAAGATATGATTTTAGGTTGTGTGACTCAAATCATGGATCAAGGAGCCAATGTTGCAAAGACAGCAGCACAACATTCTGGTTATGGAGAACATCTTACAGCAGTGACTTTAAACCGCTTTTGTGGTTCGGGGCTTGAAGCCGTAAATCAGGCAGCCGCTTATGTAAAAGCTGGTTTTAATGATTTGATGTTAGCAGGTGGTGTAGAATCTATGTCTAGAGTCAAAATTGGCTTAGATGGTGGTGCAATTGCCATGGACCCGACGGTTGCCGTTCCTGGGCATTTTGTTCCTCAAGGCATATCAGCCGATCTAATTGCCACTAAATACGGCTATTCTAGAAACGATGCAGATGCCTTTGCCTTGGAATCTCAAAAACGGGCTGCAAAAGCTTGGGCGGAAAATGTCTTTGCAAAATCCATTGTTCCCGTTAAAGATATCAATGACTTTTTGGTCTTAGACAGAGACGAAAATGTACGCCCTAGCACCACACTAGAAGGCTTGGGCAATCTAAAACCTGCCTTTGAAATGATGGGGGAAATGGGCGGATTTGATGCCGTTGCCATTGATCGTTATCCCGAAATTGAGGCCATTAATCATGTGCATCATGCTGGAAACTCTTCTGCTATTGTCGATGGTGCTGCGATTGCTTTGATTGGTAGCAAAGTTGCTGGAGAACGCATTGGATTAAAACCAAGAGCTAGAATTAGATCGGTTGCAACCTATGGAACAGACCCAACGATTATGTTGGTTGGTCCTGCTCCTGCTAGTCGTAGAGCCTTGGAAAAAGCGGGCATGACGAAGGATGATATTGATTTATTTGAAGTCAATGAAGCCTTTGCTTCTGTTGCCCTTCGTTTCATGGACGACTTAGGTGTTGATCATTCCAAAGTAAATGTAAATGGTGGCGCCATTGCGCTTGGACATCCATTGGGTGCCACAGGTTGTATGTTGATGGGAACTGCCTTGGATGAACTAGAACGTCGTGGATTAAGTACGGCACTAATTACCTTGTGTATTGGTGGCGGTATGGGAATTGCAACAATTATAGAACGAGTATAAATCGTGTTGATACGAATCAAGGGCTAAAATTAGGTCTTTGATAAATAAAAAAGGCGAATAAAGGCTTCACAAGAATTTTTAATGTTTAATGCTGAATGCTTTTTAGCATAAAAAACATTAAAAATTCATCATTTAGCATTCAACATTTAAAAATGTAAGCTTGTAAAATGAGATAGCCCTGTTTTAAATGTACGACTATTGCTATTTTAGCCCTTGATTCGAATTACTACTATAAAAACTAAGGATGATACGAAAACTAATGGCAGGTTTTGTAGGAGGTATGGGATATATTTTTGTGACTTGGACGGCTACCTTAACGGGCATTCTGGAGTGGTACAAGAATTTTGATCCTGACCATTTAACGGAAGTTGTTTCGATCTTTGCCCCCTTTTCTTTGATGGCTATGTTTATTTTTATCACCATTTATTTATACCATAAATGGCAGCCACAAGAAAACCTAAAAAGGACCTTTTGGAAATTGATGATTATTGGTTC
Source organism: uncultured Aureispira sp. (assembly GCA_937942475.1). Classification (GTDB taxonomy): domain Bacteria; phylum Bacteroidota; class Bacteroidia; order Chitinophagales; family Saprospiraceae; genus Aureispira. Next base: position 2,704 of record CALDEP010000182.1, on the reverse strand, counting down.
TGGCTTTGCCTTGGGGGCAACCGTTACACAATTGTCTCTGATGCAAATTGATGGGGCAAAAATTGGAAGCTCTCTAATTATTGCAGGGCTATTTTTCACCACAAGTATCCTTATTTCCTTACTAATTTCTAGTTTTTATCTGTTTATTAAAAATATAACTCAAGAAGAATAAGTTTAAAATAATGGAATCAACAACAATAAAAAATGACCTATTAGAATATGTAATTGATGGCGATGGATTTGCCATTATTACCATCAATATGGTCAAAGAACCAACCAATTTATTCAGTATTGATTTTATTCAATACTATCTAGAAATCGCTCAAAAGGCAGTAGAAAATCCTAGCGTAAAAGGCATTATTGTCACTTCTGCACATCGTGATTTTATGGCTGGTGCAGATTTGAAATTTATTAGTAATCCTCCTGAAGATAAAGAAGGTTTATTTAAAGATATTTTAAAGGTACATCAAGGTTTTCGTGCCTTAGAACAAGCTGGAAAACCTTTTGTGGCAGCAATCAATGGAACTGCTTTGGGAGGTGGTTACGAACTAGCCTTAACCTGCCATCATCGCATTTCCTTGAACAAATCTAAGCTCAAAATTGGTTTGCCTGAGGTAACGCTTGGCTTGCTTCCTGGAGGTGGTGGAACGCAACGTTTGACCTATCTAATTGGCGTTCCTAAAGCAACTGCTTATATCCTTCAAGGAAAACAATTTAAACCGGCACAAGCACTGGCAGAAGGTTTTATAGATGCCATCGCTCCTGACGAAGTTGCCTTAATGGCTGCTGCAAAAGAATGGATCTTAGCAAACAGCAAGCCTGTTCAGCCCTGGGATAATAAGCGTTATAAAATTCCTCAAGGAGGATTAATGTCCAAATCTGGGGCAGATACCATGATTGGTGGCATTGGGAATTTGCGTAAAAAAACACATGGAAATTATCCTGGTGCACAGTATGCCATGGCTTGTATTCACGATGGAATGCAGTTACCTATTGATAGAGGTTTGGAAGTTGAAGCGCGCTATTTTATCAAGGCGTTCTATTCTAAAGAGGCTCAAAATTTAATTCGCACAGGATTTTTTGCCATCAATGAAGCTAAAAAAGGAAAGGTCAAACCCAAAGGATTTGATTTTTATGGTATTAATAAAGTAGGTATTTTAGGCGCTGGTATGATGGGCGCTGGTATTGCTTATGTTTCTGCAAGAGTAGGCATGGAAGTGGTCTTGAAAGATACTTCTGTTGAGAATGCCGAAAAAGGCAAAGCCTATTCTGAAAAAATACTTCAAAAAAGTGTTTCAAAAGGTAGAGCGACACCTGAAATGTTACAACAAACATTGGATAATATCCAAACAACCGACCAAGCGAAGGATTTAGCAGGTTGTGATTTAATTATTGAAGCGGTTTATGAAAACCCTGCTTTAAAAGCAAGCGTAACACAAGAGGCAGAAGCGCATTTGGGCGAGACCAAAATATTCGCTTCCAACACCTCTACTATTCCAATTTCTTTATTGGCAAAGGCGTCTAAACGCCCTAAGAATTTTATTGGCATGCACTTCTTCTCTCCTGTTGATAGAATGCCCTTGGTAGAGTTAATTGTTGGCGAAGAAACGTCTGATTATGCCGTAGCTGCTGCTGTAGATTATGTCATTCAGATTGGTAAAATTCCGATTGTTGTCAACGATAGCAGAGGGTTTTTCACTTCTAGAGTCTTTTCTACCTTTACTCGTGAAGGCGCTTTATTACTCAATGAAGGGGTTCCTCCTGTTATGATTGAGAACATTGCCAAACGGGTTGGAATGCCTGTTGGTCCGCTTGCAGCTATTGATGAAGTGTCGCTAAGTTTGGCGCTAAATATTATGGATTCTGATAAAGAAGAACGCAGTGCAACGAAACATAAATTGTACAATTTGCTCCACAAAATGGCGGTTGACTTAGGTCGATCTGGCAAAAAATCAGGTAAAGGTTTTTATGAATATCCTGCGGATAAAAAGAAACATATTTGGTCGGGCTTGAAGGAGCACTTCCCAAATGATGTAGACACTTTGGATGCTAAAACGATTGGAAAACGTATGTTGCACATCATGGCTTTGGAGTCTTATCGTTGTCTAGAAGAGGGCGTTTTAAATTCTCCTACAGATGGTGATGTTGGCTCTCTAACGGGCTTTGGTTTCCCCCCTTACACGGGTGGTGTATTTTCTTATATTGATTATGTCGGTATTCGTGAATTCGTAGCAGATTGTGATGCTTATGCGAGTTCTTATGGACCTCGTTTTATTGTTCCTGAGTCTTTGCGTGAGATGGCGGTTGATAATAAGACCTTTTATTAGTCTTTGTTTGAGTTGAAATAGGTTGAGGGTGGTTGTTTTCTTTTGAGAATGACAATCCACAACCTTTTTTTTTGTTTTTAACTGGATTTCAACCCCTTTTGGAGACCTTTATTTCTTCCCTGTTATCAGAACAAAACCCAAACTATCCTCTCATGAAAACCCCTTCTCCCATAAATTCTGTAGCTCTTATTTTTTTATTTGTAATAACGTTTCTTATTTCATGCAAAGATTCAAGTAATAATATTCAACACCCCCATAGCGATTATAGTCTCTATAAATTACAAGGAAATGTAAAATCAATGCTTTTGTCTATCTATAATGACAATGATAGTTTGATTAAATCTGAATATTTTTTCTTCAATTCAAAAGGACAAACA
>CALDEP010000181.1 GCA_937942475.1 uncultured Aureispira sp. | reverse complement strand
CATCTTTATAGATACTTAGAGCGTTAGAACGATTACTATAACTAGTTCCATTTCCTATTGAGAATAGACGATCATCGGCATCCCAAGATGACGTAGAATTTGGGGTGTAATCTGTATTGTAACTCCCCATAGCTGTTTCATAGGCAGAGCGAGCATCTGTGCTATTTCCCCAAGCGGTAGATTGCTGTCCTGTAGCATCGGTATAGTAACCCCAAGCCGTAGAATAAGTGGCTGTAGCCTCTGTATAATATCCGAATGCCGTAGAGTTCGAACCAGCAGCACTACAGGCATAGCCCCAAGCGGCAGACTGAGTACCACCTGCTGAAGCGTATTGTCCCGCAGCCAAAGAGTAGTTTCCTGAAGCTGTAGTGTTCCTTCCAAATGCGGCAGAATAGTTTCCTAGGTTACTTACATTCCAACTGTTCCCTACAACTTGACCTGCTCTAAAAGCGCCTTTAGATTTATCAAAAAATAGGCGATTATCATGATTTGAATTTCCATCGTCATCTATTTGAGTCGCTCCAAAAACAAAGTCATCTGCTGTTTCATCAACCGTACTTCCTGGATGAATTAAATTACCCGTTTTAGTAAAAATTTGTAAACTGCTTAAATCTGCTGTAACAGAGCTACCTCCTTCGATATCAATCTGAAGATTATTACCAGTAAGCGTAGCTCCAGTTAAATTTTGATCGTCGGTTCCTGTACTAAGCGTTGTCCATGTTGCTACACCTGCTCCGTCGGTTGTCATCACTTGATTGGCAAGACCATCAGTAGTTGGCATATTATAAGCATCATTGATGTTCATGGTACCATCTTTATAGATGGTTAAGGCATTGTGTTTTGCCGTAGCACTTGTTCCATTTCCTAAGGTAAACAAACGATCGCTAGCATCCCAACCCGTCATAGAAGTTGCGGTATAGCTTGTATTATAAGCACCTAAAGTAGTTTCGTACGCAGAAAAGGCTTCTGTATATCCTCCCCATGCAGTCGAGTAAGTGCCATAAGCAGATGCGTAGACTCCCCAAGCAGTGGAATAATCTCTTGTAGCAACAGCGTTGTCTCCCCAAGCGGTTGCTCCTGTACCAGTAGCATCGGTTGATCTACCCCAAGCCGTAGCATAGGTTCCAGTAGCATCGGTATGTGTTCCCCAAGCGGTAGAACTACTTCCCGTCGCATCGGTATACCTTCCCCAAGCCGTTGATAGCACACCTGAGGCTTCTGTATGTGTTCCCCAAGCATTCGCCCCATCAGCAGAAGCTTCGGTGTAATTACCAGCAGCAGAAGAATACGATCCACTAGCTTCGGTATTGTATCCCTTCGTTGTACTATAAGTACCAATAGCCCTAGTCAATAAGCCAGAAGAGATTGAATGAAGTCCTGAACTTGTGGTTTCTCTTCCAAAGGCGGCAGAGTAATCGCCAGAAGAGACGTTGTTTTTTCCAAATGCCGTTGAATTAATTCCTACGTTCACGTCGTCCCATTCGGTATCTGTGACAGTACCAGCTCTAAAAGCGCCCTTAGATTTATCAAAAAACAGACGATTGTCATGATTGGCGTCCCCATCATCCTCTAAGTGAATCGCGCCAAACACGAAATCGTCTGTAGTTTCATTTATTATCGTTGTATTTGGTTGTATAGTAGTTCCTGTTTTTGTGAAAAGAGACTCGCCTCCAAGCTCTGTCCAAGCCACTCCATTATAAAACCAAAAAGAAGTACTGGTATTATCAAACACTAAAAGCCCTGTCGCTGGACTTGCGATTGCCGTCCGTTGAACCGTTGTCATTCTAGGAATTAAGACGCCTTTATCGCTTGATTTAACATCCAACATTGCGCTGGCATCTGGTGTGGAATTTGTACTGTTAATACCAACACCTTGCCCCCAAATTGTAGTGGTGTTACTAAGCGTCATTAATAAAAAGGCAATTAAAAAAAGATTGAATTTCTTATTCATAATGTAAAATTGTAGGATGATGAATCATTGATGAAACAAAGATGCTGCATCCCAAATAAAAGGAGTCTGAAATTTGGGACAAGAGTCTCAAATTTTGAGACAAGTGCTTTAAAGTAGTTTTAAGGGACTTTTTTTTATTTTTTTTTATTAATTTTGATGCTAATCAAATTAATAAATCTAAAATTTATCGACGAACAATCAGTTTTGTTGTTTGTCTGCTAGTGGAAGATTGAACCACGATTAGATAAATACCACTTGGCAATGCCTTTGGGATGTGAATTGTTTTTTGGTATGCTCCCACAGAACAATTGTCATAAGTATTGGATTGCACAAGTTGCCCGTTCCAATTCAAAATGTCAATAGAAATCGTTGAATAATCTTGGAGTTTAAAAGAAACGATTACTGCATCTTGACTTGGATTTGGGAATAGATTTATTGGAGAGATGGCATTGATTTCTAATTTTTTAATGGCAACGGTTTGTATATTAAATTTAGCGACAAACAAATCTTTGTTTCCATCGTTTTGTAAACTAGTATTTACGAAATCAATATCTCCATCAAAAGAACCAAACATATAGAGACTACCATCTGTTGGATGAAGGGCTAAATTGGCAAGCCAATCTTCATATTGTCCCCCAAATTTCTGGGCATAAAGAGGTAGACCATTAAAATCAAATACTAAGACATATAGGTTGTCGTCAGTATGCCTTGGACCAGAAGCGGCTGATTCAATAGAGTCATTGCCATAAAAAAGAGTGCCTTGCAAAAGTCCTGTTACATAAAGCTCTTGTCGTTGTGAATTCCAAAGAACATTTGTAGCACTTATTTGGTCCATACCCTGAATGGGCTCCAGCCACCTGACTTGTCCATTATTATCCAAGGATAGTAAAAAACCGTCCGATTCTCCCAAAGAATGTAGTGGTTGATTAAGAATGTTAACGGAATCGTTAAAGGAGCCTGTATAGTAAATATTATTATTGTCATCATGTGTTAAACCTCTTCCAGTACCCTCAAAAGAAGTTTTCCAGAGAAGATGTCCATTTGTATTAAATTGTACGATAAAATTATTGATTGTTGGGAGTCCCCAAAGTGTATCAGACTCTATGATAAGGGCATCTCTAAATAAGGTTGCAGCAGTAACATTTCCTTGGTTATCAACGGTTAATCCAGATATGTTCTCAACGCTAGGGCAGCCCCATTGCTTAATCCAGATGTTTTGTCCTAAAGTATCCATTTTTAATAGGAAAACATCGTTAATTGCTATTTCTGTCAAGGTATCAATATCTACTTCAACGGTACCCTGATAAACTCCAAGCCAATAAACAGCATCACCCTGAATGGCAACATGATGTGCTCGGTCATAACCACTTGCCCCCAATTGTTTGGCGAGTTGTAGAATACCATTAGGAGCAAATTTTAGAAGAAAAGCATCTGTTCCTCCATTACTAACCAAAATACTATCACCCACCCAAAGGCTGTCGCTAAAAAATCCTGAAACCCAGCAATTATTTTGCGCATCAATAGCCAAATTATAAGCAAGGTCATCTTCTTTGCTACCAAAGCTTAGTTCCCAAAGTTGATGACCATCGCTATCCATTTTTGTCAAATAAGCTTCGTCTTTTCCTTGGTACATTAGATTGCCAATAGGTCCGTTGGAATAGGCTAATGCCCAAATATTGCCTCCATGATCAATGGCCATTTCAGAAGCATATTCAGCATAGGGATTGCTGATCATTTTTGACCAAGTATCTTGTAATTCTTGCCCTAAAAGTGGATGAGTTATTAAGCTTAGTAATAATAATAAATATCGCATGGAAATATAAGGTTGAACTTTGAAGAGAAAATGGACTCCAATTAATTTTAGAGAAACTTGTAATACGATAATGGCTTTACAAGTTTCTCTAAGATTTCTTAAAAACAAGCTATGACGGTACTTTACTTCGTGACAACAAAGCTTTTGGTGATGATGCCTTTCGTGCTGAACAAGGATAAGTTGTATAAGCCTGTTTGTAGTTCTTTTGTATTGATAATCGTATTGTTTTCTTGATAATTAGTACCAATTTCTAACACAACTTGCCCCATTGTATTAAAAACTTTAATTTGCTCAATATCAAGGTTTATGTCCCAATTAATATTTAAATTTGAAGCGGTTGGATTAGGGAACATTTGAACCTGTTCAGCCTTATTATCAATAGTAGTAACAGGAGTTATCATAGCACAATTATTTCCATAAGAGAACGTAACAGAAAGCTGAGGTCTTACATTTTCTGTTACGACTTCTCCATAGTAAGTGGTACCCAACAGATATGGAAACTCGGCTATACTTAAAGTGGCATCTACTGTGGTGAAATAAGCGTAAATACCATTTGGATATTCAGGGGTATGGCAAAATCTACCATTATGTTCGTCAAGTGTTCCAATTCCAGCATAGGCGTAATCTTCGGCATACATTCCAAGAGGAAAAGCAGCACTTACTGTAGGACCCCAATCGGCAGGATTATTAAGCGTACCATTTGCTTCTGGCAGAGAATCTCTAGTCGTCATAGAAGTTCGAAGTGCATATCCTGTTTCCATTCTAGCAATAGTACTAAGAGTATCTAGAGGATCAGAATAGCCAAATGGACCATAAATAGGAAAGCCATCATAAGCAAAACCAATGATAGGAGAGTGCTTGCTTGCATTAAGTGGTAATAAACTTTTTGGAAGACCATGACAGTGATAACTTCCTCCAAATCCAGCATGAGCATTAAGAATGGTATCTAATGTAGCTCCTTCCGAATAAAGGGCTTCTTGATTCCAGATTTCTTTTCCTCCAGCAGTGGCAGGTATATTACTAGAGGTTCCATCGTAAGAGTTGTTGTCTCCAAGCCCTTGAAATTCAACTCCATTGATAAGCATTCCAATGCCACCAACGATTGCAACTTCTTGTTTTTGCCCTAGTTCTTCTTGAGGGTTTCTTGGAAGTTTTATTATATTGTTTTGGTTTAAAGGCACCTGAGGAGTAAGATATGGTCCCATAATTTCTGCTAAACCTGTACTGCGAATCCAAACGGTATCTGCTGTATAACAGACTTGTTGGACATTAGCAGAATCACCTGTAGAAGTGAGCGCAGCGGGCTGCATCATCGTTTGATACCAATATTGTGCAATGGTACCGTCAGAAAGCATCCAAGAATCTATTTCTGGCTGTGTGTAGGACTGGAAGGATAACATTAAGAAGGATAGTATTAATAAATTTTTCATTGTTTTCATTTTATAAATAGTTTGTTCTCTTTTTATTGAAAAAAGTTTAATTATTTGATGATTAGGATTCGTAAAGTAAGTTTGTTGTCAAATGGCTAGCTTTATAAATTTCTGGCTAACAATAGCTCGATGTGCTTGATTTAGAAAGGGCATTGCCAATAAAAAAAACAGGTATTTTAAACTGATATTTTTCATGTTTTTAATTGCGTTTATGTCACGCTCTTATAAATAATGATAAGAGTAGTAGAAACCTGTAAGGATGAAAAGAACGGTATTCCATTGCCCTAAAACAAAGGTGGAGGAATAAAAATAAATCGACTCTGAAATTTGGGACACTTATCTAAAATTTTGGGACAAGCCTTTTTTTAGTCCATTGAAGGCTGTTTTAGGGCATTTTTTTCTTTGATATTTTTATGAAAAAAAATTAAACACCGAAAAAAAAAATATTGCCCTACTTTTTTCATGAAATTATCTGGAAAGGAAACCCAGCAAAGAGTCTACCTTTTTTGTTACCTTTGTAGCCTCCTCTAAGACTATTAGCCTTTAGCTACATTTTTTATTCGCTCTTTAGTATTTATGTTCTTGACCAAACGTACCTTATTTTCTTCTTTTGTATTTTTATTTTTTACCCTTGGAATAGCCATTGCCCAACAAGGGGAGAATAAGGCGAACTATATTGTGAACACACAAGAGTTTACAACCGAAGATGGCTTATCGCATCGTCGTGTTCGTTCGTTTACACAAGATGTTTATGGCTTTATGTGGATGGGGACGCCTTATGGTTTGAACCGTTATGATGGCTATGAATTCAAAGTATACACCCCCAAAAATGCAGGCTTACAAGGGAATAATATTGCTAGAGTAGTCAGTACACCAGATAGCCTGCTGTGGTTGATTTATAGCCGAGATGTTAAAGGCTGGAATGCCGTTGATGTTTTAGATCCTGTTCGAGGAATTTCAACACCAATCGAAGATTATTTTAAAGAAGATTTACCCTTTGATATAGACGAACTTGATTTTCTGGAATTTGAGGAAAATAAAGATGGAACCATTTGGTTTAGTACCAAAGGCCGTTTGTTTGAATACGATGGACATCAATTTAAAGTGATTATGGATCTACCTGATTCCCTAGAAATTACTGGATTTGTTAAAACAAGTACTGGCGAAAAGAAAGGTTTAGGATGGCTAGAAGTTCATTACGAACAAAGTCGAAAGGTTTTTTATCTACACATTGATGCGCATCAAAATATTATTGATCGGACAGCTGTTTATGAGCATGAAAATGATTTGTATGCTAGTAGAATTCTCGAAATTTTAGAAGACGGAACCCTTCTTTTTTTTATCAATGAAAAGTCAGTAGGAGGTGGAATTCCTAGAGCTTATCAAAAGAAACCCAACAGACCAGAAGCACTATTTAGGTATTCTACCGATAAAAATTATCGACATCAACGATTCGTCCCTTATCATAAGCACATTTGGTGTTCTGGAGATACTGGACCTGTAGATGTATTTGATGAAAAAGGACAGTTTATTTATCAAATAAAGGAAAACCCTCAATTTACTGTTTATGGGCACGCTTCTTTCTTTGATAACAAAGGAGGCTATTGGTTGAGTTACAAGTCAAGCGTTAGCCTCACTTATAGCAATCCCAATCCATTTAAGCAATATATCCATAACAATAAAAAGTTGGGAAATGTAGGCTGTCGAGGAATTGGAGAAGATAAAAATGGACGCCTTTATATTAATGGACATAGAGGTTCTTTTTATCTAAATGATAAGAATAAAGAAGCCGCTATTGTTTCCTTTCCTATACCACGTCAATTTTATAGATCGATTCACTTAGACACGGCACTTCGAGTGGCATTAATGATTGACGAGGGAGACAATAGTGTTTGGTTGACTGATCAATTTCATCGTTTGTTGCATTATTTCCCTACTGAAAACCGCATAGAATTTTTTGCACATGAAAATGTACCAACTGCAGAACAATTTAAGAAAAGGAGCATTTCGATGAATTGGTCCCTTTTTAAGGATGTTCAAGGCAAAATTTGGATTGGGCAAAATAGCGGAATTTCTTATCTAGATACAACGGATAATTTACTCAAGAAACGAGAAGATTACGGAGGTTTTGATTTGTTGGCAACCAGTGAAGTGTTTTATTTCTATGAGAATGCTCAAGGAATTTGGCTGGCAACGACAACAGGGCTGTATTTGGCAGATAAAGGGATGAATATATTAGAGCGTTTTTCACCAGAAGGAGATGCAGAACATTATCTTCCTCATGGCATTATAGCGCATGTTTATGAAGATAAAGAAGGGCTTTTTTGGTTGGCTTCCAAAGGTGGTGGTTTGATTAGATGGAATCCTAAAACAAAGGATTATCAGCAGTTTACAAGAGAGAATGGCTTGTCTCATGATGTTGTTTACGCTGTTTATGGAGATGATTATAACCATTTATGGATGAGTTCTGATATGGGTATCATGCGAATGAATAAATCAACTAATTCCTTTAAAAATTATTTACCCAAGAATGGAATTACCCACGAAGAATTTAATACTGCTTCTCACTACAAAGCAAAGGATGGAACGTTGTACTTTGGTTCTTTGAATGGAGTGACTGCTTTTCATCCAAAGGACTTTTTGAAGAAAGAGGAAGGACTGGTCAATAAGGTAAGGGTTTCTTCTTTTACGAAATATTATAATAGAGAAGCTAATCAAGAAGTTGATTTAACGATTAATCCCATTCTTTATAATGAAGTATCCATTTTTCCTAGTGATCGAACCGCAGTACTTCGATTTTCTGTCTTGGATTTTCAGCAGTTAAAAACAGTGATTTATGGATACAAGATAGAAGGCTTGGACAGAGAGTGGCGCTATACTTCTAATCCTGAACTGAATTTAGTGGGATTGCCAATAGGGGAATATAGATTACACATTAAAACACAAGATGAAAATGTTGCGCCTTTGATGTTGCAGTTGAATATTCGTCCTCCTATTTATTTTAGGCTTTGGTTCATCTTGTTGAGTCTTGGTCTTGTTGTCCTTCTTATTTATGGGTATATTATAAGTAGAGAACGCAAGTTGCGAAAACAAAAGGAAACCTTAGAACTAGAGGTAAAGGCACGAACGCATAAAATTCAACAGCAAACAGAAGATCTAAAAGCATTAGATAAATTAAAATCGAAATTTTTTGCTAATATTTCACATGAATTGAGAACTCCTTTGACGCTTATCTTAGGTCCTTTATCTATGTTAATAAAGAAAGAGAAATACAAGGAAGATAGTTCTCATTTGTTAACCATTCAACGGAATGGCAAGTATTTGTCTCAAATTGTAGAGCAAATTTTGGATTTGTCTAAGCTAGATGCAAACAAAGTAGAGGTAAAAGAAGAGGCGATTCATTTAAATACTTTTGTTCGAATAATTTATGCTGCATTTGATTCACAGGCAAGCTTTCAAAAGGTTGATTATGAACTAGAGTATGCTTTAGAAAAAGACCTATGCGTTTTGTTGGATCAAGATAAAATAGGAAAGATTCTTAATAATTTTCTCTCCAATGCCTTTAAATTTACTAAGGCGAATGGAAAGATCATTTTGCGAATCGGACAGTTAAATCAGCAACTAAAATTTGATGTTATTGACACCGGAAAAGGGATTCATGCCAATGATTTACCCTATGTGTTTGAACGATTTTATCAAACAAAACAAAATACCATTGCAGAAGGAGGAACAGGGATTGGGTTAGCTTTTTGCAAGGAATTGGCTGAATTGATGAACGGAAAGCTTTTGCTAGAAAGTACTTTGGATCTAGGATCAACCTTTACTTTTTTAGTGGACCTTAAAGCCGTAGAAGCTCCCATGAAAATAGAGAATGCCCATCAGAATCTAGAACAGAATCTATTGCTAGAGATAGAAGAGGTGTCAAACAGAACAACTCATCCCAAGGTATTTACCATTATGCTTGTAGAGGATAATCGGGATATGCAAAACTACATGAAAGGGTTGTTGGAAGATGCTTATACTATTATTACTTGTAATAATGGTCAAATAGCACTGGATTATCTACAAGATAAAGAAAATGCCTTGCCGAACTTAATTGTATCTGATGTTATGATGCCAGAAATGGATGGCTTTACTTTGTTGAAATATTGTAAAGAATCTGTTCGGCTGCGTTCTATTCCTATTATTATGCTTACGGCTCGATCCGCAACACAGGACAAACTGAATGCTTTGACGATTGGTGTGGATGATTATTTAACCAAACCATTTTTGGTTGATGAGTTATTGGTGCGCATTAAAAATTTGTTGTGGAATGTACAACAACGCTCTATTTTTGAACTAGAAGAAAAGGCAGGAGAGGAATCTAAACTTGTCGATACCACAGAAGTGGTTTTGGAAGAAGAGGAAGCTCCTGTTCCTCAAGTTTCAGAAAACGACCTTCATTGGATCAAGGATTTAGAACAAATCGCTTTAGAAGAGGCGGATGATCCTGATTTTGGAGTGGAAAAATTAGCTCAGAAAATAGGAATGAGTAGACGGAATTTACAACGTCGTCTTAAAAGTATAACAGGTTTGTCTCCAGGACAATATTTGAAAGAAATTCGCTTGCAGATGGCTAAGGATTTGTTAGAACGAGGGGTCTACAAAACGATTGCCGAAGTGGCTTATGCTACAGGTTTTACGACACCTTATTATTTTTCACAAATCTATGAGAAACGATTTGGCAAAAAAGTAAGTGCGTACTTTTATCAAAGTTAAATTAGGCTACAGATAGAGCTAATGCTACTGATAAAACACCAAGATTTAGGTCTCAATTTGTTCTAAATGTTAAAATGCTTAATTTCTAATGTTGAATGCTTTATAGCATAGCAAACATTAAAAATTAAGCATTTTAAATGAAACATTAGAAAAGTACTTGAATAAGCAAGTCTAAGATTCCCAATTTACTTGCTACAAGTCAACAAGCTATGATTAAGGTTTTGGCTGTATTTTTTTAACCAAGTAAACGCAAACAGGCAAGTGATCGCTATAGCCACCGACATACTTACCAAAAGAATACGTACGGAAAGGATAGCCTTTGAAACGTCCGCCTTTACTGATTAAGTAAGACTTGTTATAAATAGAATTCTTATAAAAATAATAGCCTTCTTTATCATCTTCTGTAATCGACTGACTCAACAAAATCTGATCAAATAGATTCCAAGAATCACGGTAGGCTAGGGTTCCAATACCTGCTTTGTATAGCTTTCCCCAAGGATTGTAGAAGCCTCCTTTTTTGACTTGTCCTTTTTTATCTTTGGCATTAATAACATCTTTAACACTTGGACTAACAGGATCATCATTTAAGTCACCCATAATGATAATTTTAGCTCTAGGATTGTCATCTTGGATGCCTGCAATAAACTCTTTGCAATACCTTGCAGCGCCTTCACGCAAATAAGAACCTCCACGACGAGAAGGCCAGTGACAAACGATAACATGCACGATGTCACCATCCAGACGCCCTTTTACCCAAAGCATATCTCTAGTGAAAACAGTATCTCTTTCCTCTAACTTAGGGTTCTTATCATAAAAAAGCTTAGGCGTAATTTTGCCACTTTTTATTACCTCAAAATATTTGGGGTTATATAATAGTGCCACGTCAATACCCCGTTTATCTAAAGATTCATAATGAACGATTTGATAATTTCTATCTTTTATTTTAGGTTGTATCGAAAAATCTTCCAATACTTTTCTATTCTCAATTTCCGCAACGCCTAATAAAGCAGCTCCATCAGGTGTTAAATCGGTTCCTAATTCAGAAACAACCTGGGATAAGTTGCCTAATTTTTCTTGGTATACTCTAGAGTTGTAAAGCAATTTACCAGTAGGCGTGAAATCTTGATCTCGTTTTCCTTGGGTATCTACCGTGTCAAACAGATTTTCAAAATTATAGAAGCCTACACAAACAACTTTGTGCGCTTGTTTGTCATTTTGAGCAAAGCTGAAGGTACTAAGTAGTAGTAAGCTTAGGAGAGATAACAGTGTCTGTCTTTTCATTTTCTTATTGATTGATGTAATGATGTGGAAGGTTTAAAGGTTTAATTAGGATGATGAATAGCAACTTATTCTTATTTATAGTCGATCTTTAGCAACTATTCTGTTTTATACCAAATCTATTTTTATACCAAAAAACGCACAAATATAGGATTTCTTCTATTTAGACAATATGAATTTGGGATTTATCTTTAAATCAGTACACTAAATCGGCAAATTCTAGCTAGAAGAAACCTTTTTTAGTTAAAATAATTAACAATTAATCGTTTTAAAAAAACGTTTTATGTTAACAGGATTGCACAATTCATGTTAAAAAAAGTAAAAATAGGGGCTGATGACTTTTTTTATTCGTACAAGCATTAACTTTTTATTAAGTTTGCACGACAATGTGAGTTTTATTCCTTCGTTATTTGTAACTTGCAGCCTCAAATTAGAACAGAACAACCTAAGCAAAATTAGGGTAAGCAGAAAGATGGCAGTTTTTCTGTAGATTGACTAAAACAAAAACTAAAATATGCAGCATTGTTTAAAAAGTATGTTTGTACTCTTGTTGAGTTTCTCAGCATGTTTAATGTATGGACAAGGATCTGTAAAAGGAACTATGCAGGATGCCGGAAACAAAGGTAATTTAGCTGGTGTACTGGTAGAGATTCAAGGGACGGATTTTTACGCTCAAACGAATTCCTCTGGAATGTTTGAAATAACGGCTATTCCTTACGGGGAATACACGATTCAGTTTACAGCAGAGGGCTATGGACTAGAGACTCAAACCATTAAAATTAAAGATGGTGTATTGGATTTAGGGCTTGTTAAGTTGGATAATATCGGGGTAGAGAATCCTGCCGCAGAAGATATTATCCCTACCATTATGTTATCAGACGAACAAATTGAAAATGGAGCAGGTGGAACGCAATCTATTTCTGGTGTTTTGAACGCTAGTAGAGATGTGTTTTCTTCAAAAGTAGCCTTTTCTTGGGGTGCTGCTCGATTTAGAATTCGTGGATATGGTTCAGAAAATACAACGGTATTTATGAATAATATTCCAATGAACGATTTAGAGTCAGGACGTCCTACTTGGTGGTCTTGGTCTGGGTTGAATGATGTCATGCGCAATCGTTCTTCTTCTTTGGGTATGGCTGCAACGCCTTATGCTTTTGGAGATATTGGAGGCGCATCGTCCTTTGATAGCCGTGCAGGAAGTCAGCGTAAAGGACTAACATTTACCTATTCTTATGCAAATCGTTCTTACAATCACCGTTTGATGTTGACCTACAACACAGGGCTTATGCCAAGTGGTTGGGCATTGTCTGCTTCTGGTTCTTGGCGTTATTCTGAGAATGGTGCCTTTATTGAAGGAACGTCTTATAATGCGGCTTCTTATTTTGTGGCGGTAGAGAAACGTTTCAAAAAGCACTCTTTTTCGTTTACAGCAATGGGCGCACCTTCTGTTAGAGGGAAAGGAAGTCCAGCAACACAAGAGATGTATAGTTTGGCAAATAGTAATTACTATAACCCAAACTGGGGATACCAAACAAGTGCAGAGACGGGAGAGAAACAAATTAGAAACTCTAGAATGACAGACTCTCATCAACCTTTGTTTATTCTAACACATGAGGCGAATTTGAATGATGATATCAAATTAACAACCGCTGCTAGTTACCAGTTTGGAAAGTACGGAAGTACGGCTCTAGATTGGTATGATGCACAAGATCCACGTCCTCAATATTATAGAAATTTACCTTCTTATATTGAAGATGATGCTCAAAGTGCTTTGGCTTCAGATTTATACGTTAACAATGAGGCTGCTCGTCAGGTGAATTGGGATAGAATGTTTGAAGTGAATAGAAACTCGTATGATTTTGTGGCAGATGCCAATGGAGTACAGGGAGATTCTATTTGGGGCAACCGTGCTAGATATATTGTAGAAGAACGTCGTTATGATAGTCAAAAAGCAAATTTCAATATGATATTGAACGCTAATGCGACTAAGTTCTTAAAGATAGACGCAGGTTTGACGTATCAATTCTACAATAGCAAAAACTTTAAAGTTTTAGAAGATTTATTAGGAGCAGATTTTTATGTAGATGTCAACCGTTTTGTAGAGCGTGATTCTTTAGCAACTGGAAATACCAGTGCTGGACAAAATGACTTAGCAAATCCAAATAGAATTCTGAAAGAAGGAGATGTGTTTGGCTATAATTACGAAGCATTTATTCACAAAGCATCGGCTTGGGCACAATTAAACTTTACGTTTAATAAGTTAGACTTTTTTGTTGGTGGTCAAGGAAACTATACTACATTTTGGCGTAAAGGAAATGTTCAAAATGGACAGTTTCCTGATAACTCTTTGGGTAAGTCAGAGGAGCAAAAATTCTTAAACTATAGCGTAAAAGGAGGCTTAACTTACAAAATTGACGGACGTAACTACTTATATGCGAATGGTTCTTACCAAACGAAAGCACCGTTTTTTCGTTATGCTTATGTAGCACCTCGTACTAGAGATCAAGTTACAGATAATCTAAGCAGCTCTAATAATTACTCTTTTGAAGGTGGTTATATCTTAAGAGCACCTCGATTTAAATTGAAAGCGACAGGTTATTATACCAAATTCCAAAACGAATTCTTCCAACGTAGTTTCTATTTGGATTTAAGTGGTTCAGCAGCAGGTATTGGTGGTAACTTTGTGAATTATGTAATGACAGGTATTGACAAGCAACATGCAGGAGTAGAAATTGCAGGAGAAGTTAACCTAAAAGGAAATGTTACCTTGAGTGCAGCAGCAGCAATTGGTGAGTATATTTATACCTCAAGACCAACCGCTACTATGTATTTAGATAATGCTCCTGAAACAGCAAGTGGCACTCAAACAATTTATTTGAAAAATTTCTATATTCCTAATACGCCACAAATGGCCTTTAATGTAGGAGTATGGTGGCGTGCACCAAAATTCTGGTCGTTTAGCTTCAACTTTAGCTATACCCATTCAACCTATTCTGACATAAACTTTGACAGACGCACGATACAAGCGGTTTCTAACACAGGTTTGACGCCTGATTATATTCAAGATGCGGTTCAGCCAGGCTCTGACTTATGGAGAAGTATCATCGATCAGGAGCAAATGCCTGGTAACTTTATGGCAGACATTTACATTCGTAAGTCTTGGAAAGTTAAGAACTTCTACTTTATCTTAGGATTTGGTATGAGCAATATGTTGAACAATACAAATATGATAACAAGCGGATTTGAGCAATTCCGTTTCGATTACCAAGGAAAAGATGTTGATCGTTTCCCAAGCACTTATTATTATGCTTATGGTACAAACTATATGATTAGTTTGACGTTTAGAATGTAAAAATTTAATTTAGAAACAGCAGTTATTTTAACTTATAATATAATAGTAGCCATATGAAAGCTAGATATTTTAATTTTTCCTCTTTTTTGCTATTAGTAACCTTATTGGTCTTTAGTGCTTGTAAAAAAGAATTTGATGAGCCGCCAATTAGCGAATTACCTAATTTGGTAGCGAATACTACAATTGCAGACCTTATTGCACTGGCTTCAACTTCGCCAGTAGCTTTAGGTAGCCAAATTATAGAAGCAACCGTAATTGCAGATGATAAATCTGGTAACTTTTACAAGCAATTAGTAATTCAAGATTCTACAGCAGGTCTTCGTATTGACATTGATGCTTTTAGTATTTATAATGATTTTCCAATTGGTCGTAAAGTTTGGATCAAATGTCAAGGTTTATTTGTTTGGCAAGATGGAGATGTTGTGGCTTTAGTAGGAAGTAGTAATACAAACGACTCTAGAATTCCACAATCTACTTACCGTCAATTTATCATTGGTGGAGAATACAATCAACCTGTTACACCAAAGGTGAAAACCTTGTCAACCTTGACTTCAGCAGATTATAATACTTTAATCCAATTGGATAATGTAGAATTTGCAGATTGTTTTGCAGGAGGAACGTATGCTTATGCTTCAACACAACAAAGCAAAAATGCAGAATTGACAGAATGTTCGTCAGGTGGTATTGTTACTGTTAGAAATAGTGGTTTTGCTACGTTTGCTAACGAATTGATGCCAACAGAAAATGGTTCTATCATTGCTGTATTTAATTCTTTCAGCGGAACATCTCAATTGTTCGTTCGTGATCCTAACGATGCTAGTAGCATGACTGGTACACGTTGCGTTGCCTTGGGAGGTTATGCTAGTGTGAGTATCCAAGATTTGAGAGCTCAATTTTCTGGTCCTCCAACAACAGCTGTTGGGAAAATTAGAGGTATTGTGATCTCTGATCCTAATACTGGACAATGGCAAAGCCAGAACTTAGTAATCCAAGAGCCAAATGGTTCTGGTATTACAGTTCGTTTTGATGACGATCATAGCTATGCTTTAGGTGACTATGTAGAAATCAAAGTAGGTGGTGCTGTTTTAGAAGAATTTAACGGTTTGTTGCAAGTAAATAACTTACCATTATGTCGTGCAACTGCTTTACCAAATACAGGAGGTCTTGTTATCAATCCTAGAGTAGTAACAGTAGCAGATATTAATGCGAATGCAAATGCATGGGAATCTACTTTGATTAATGTACAAAACTCAAACCTAAATGGTGGTACAACTTATGGTGACTTCAATATTATGTTGAATGATGCTACAGGTTCTATTGGCTTGTTTAGTGGTTTTTCTAACTTCGCAAGTGCATCAATTCCAACAGGAACAGGTGATGTAACGGCTGTTGTTGGAGATTATAATGGCATTCAACTAAATATCCGTAACCTATCTGATGTAAATATCTCAGGTAGTGGTGGCGGAGGAACAGGTGGAACGGGTGGAACGTTGAATCAAATAACGATTCAAGATACTCGTAACTTATTTACAGGTGCTACTGTAGCAGCTCCAGATACAACTAAAATTATTGGTATTGTTATTTCTGATATCGTTGGTGGAAACTGGGTAGATCAAAATGTAGTGATTCAAGAGCAAGGAGGTTCAGGGATTACCGTTCGTTTTGATGCTTCACATTCTTTCAATTTAGGAGATGAGTTAGAAGTAAATATCTCTCAAGCAAACATTGAAGAATTTAATGGCTTACTACAAGTAAATGGTGTGCCACTAGCTAATGCAACGGTATTATCATCAGGAAATACCATTACACCACGTGTAGCAACAATAGCAGATATTACTGCCAATGCAAATGCATGGGAATCTACTTTGATTAATGTACAAACAGCAACCTTGAATGGTGGAACAACTTATGGTGACTTTGGTATTATGCTAAACGATGCAACAGGTTCTATCTCTATGTTTAGTGCTTTCTCTAACTTTACAGGTACTGCGATTCCAACAGGAACAGGTGATGTAACAGGAGTTGTTGGAGATTATAACGGAACTCAAATCAACATTCGTAACACGTCAGATGTAAACATCTCTGGTGGCGGAGGTGGTGGTGGACCAACAACTTTCATTACCATTGGAGCTACTCGTGCTTTATTCTCTGGTACAGCAACAAATGCACCTGCTAGTACGTCTATTGCAGGTATTGTGATTTCTAACAAAGATGAAGGAAATATTACTGGAAGAAACATGGTTTTACAACAAACTGGAGGTTCTGGTATCATCGTTCGTTTTACAGCTGATAACACAACCATGTCAGAAGGAGATAGTGTAACTATTGATATTTCTGGTGGCGATATTTCTGAATTTAATGGTTTGTTGCAAGTAAGTAACGTACCGAATGCGAATGCAACCGTTATTTCTAGTGGTAACTCAATTACGCCAAGAGTAGCAACAGTAGCTGATATTTTAGCGAATGCAGAAACTTGGGAATCTACGTTGGTTCTTATTAATGGAGCAACAATTACTGGTGCTGCGACTTATTCTGGAACAACTAGTGTAGCAGATGCTTCTGCCGCTATTGATCTGTATACTCGTCCTGGAGCTTCTTTCTCTTTGGATGCTGTTCCTGCAGGAAGTGTAAACGTTACAGCAATCGTTTCTCAGTTTACTGGATACCAACTTAATATTCGTAATACTACGGATGTACAATAGAATAGAATAAGCCAATTTATTGGTGATAATATAATAGTGTAAAAGATAGCCACTTGACATTTTGTTGAGTGGCTATTTTTTTTGTTTTAATGTGGAGAACTTATGTTCTTGGAAAGCTGTTGAAGGAACGTGAGGTGTTTTTTTTACTTACTGAAACGAAAAATGAAAGCATTAAAGTACAATACTCTTGGCAAGGTTAAATATGATTTTTACGCCTTAATAATAAGCCTACTAATTTTACTTTTAGGTGTTGTTCTTGGCATTGCTATTTCGGCATGGTGCTTCCTTGTGTGTTTTTTATCTATTTTTATAGCTGCATTGTATCAAATGCAATTATTAGTTGATTTTAGAGATACTGAAATTGTCTTAACAGAAGATAGAATCGAGTTTTTATACTCAAATGGAGAAACGGATACGATAGGCTACCATGAATTAAAAAGTATTGAAGTAGATGTAAAGGGAGATTTTGCACAACAATTTTCTTTTCCAATTAAGATGAAAACGCAATCAAAGGAATATCCATTTTTATTGTGTGGAGTTAATCAAGCGCTTGTTTTAAGTCAGCTAGTTTTTTCATTAAAAGATAAAACTTCTTTTCATTTAATCGACAAGAAAAACTTTTTTGGCAACGTTTAAGTTTTCATTCCTAAAGAATAATCACTTCAACAACGACAGAACCTTATTACTATGCTTCAAATACTCTAGATATAATTCCTCTTCATTAAGACTTACACCATCTGTGTCTATTCCTATGTATTTGTACCAAACATTATAAGTACCCTCTGTATCTAGCGTCTTGACAAATGGATAAATTCTGTTAAAGTATACACCTGGATCTATCTCCCACAACTTCAATTTACCATTAGCTGAGCCAGTTATAGTTTTAGTATCATCGTGGCTAAATGCTACCGCAGTTACCCAATCATCGTGTTTAAAATAGATAGGAGAATAACTAGGATCTAAATAAGGAAATTCCTCCTCCTCCTTATTCTCTCCTGTGTATTTTTTATTGTGAATAGTCCAAAGGGTCGCTGTTTTATCCAAACTACCAACAAGCAAGCTTGTTCCACTTTTATTAAATTCAAGATCTGAAATAGATGCTCTATGGGGCAAAAGCATAACTGGAGAATAGTTAGGGTTCCACTTCATTTTATTCATATCCCAAATCGCCAATCGC
>CALDEP010000180.1 GCA_937942475.1 uncultured Aureispira sp. | reverse complement strand
GTTCAAAGCCAGAAGCCAAGTAGGTGGAGGTATCAGAATAGACAATAGGAAAGCCATTGATATAAGCTGCTGCAAGCAAAAGTATTGCTCCAAATAGTATATAGATATTTTTTTGTAAAAAAATCAGCAGAAATGTTTATTAACAATAAAATAAAAAAGGTCACCCTCACTATCTTTGTGAAGGTAACCTTTTTGTTAGAATCGTACTAGAATATTTAGGTATTATTCTACGACTACTTGTTGGGTCATTTGTTGACCATCTTGAATCAAATGGATTAAATAAACACCAGAAGGGTATTTAGATAGATCTAGTTGATCGTTGTAATTGCCATCAAAATTTTGAATGTTTTTAGTATACAAAGCTTGTCCATTCAAGCCGATAATATTAATGCTTAAAGGTGCTTTTTTACCTTCAAATCTAATGTTTACAAAGTCAGCCGTTGGATTAGGAAAGACTTCCATGATAGCCTGTGTTTCAAAAGAAGGCATCAAAACATTGTCTGCATTTTCTTCCTGTACAACAACTTCTTCTTCCTCTGCATTATTGGCTTCGCAATAAGCTTCTAATTTACTGATGGTCGCAATTGTTCCAGGATTCGTTGCCCAAGAACCCATAGTTACATCAAGCAACACATTTTCATTATTTCTAAGGACTTGCACTTTAACTAGATCGCCAGGTTGCTTGCTTTGAATAAATTTAACGGCTTCTTGACTACAACTAATTGGCGTTTGATCCATTTTAGTGATTTTATCAGTAGCCAGCAAAACAGCTTCAGCTGCTGCTGTACCTTTAATAATAGACCTTAATTCAGCGCCATTACCACTTACCGCATAACGATCTTTAAAGTAAACGCCTAAGAAAGGTTTACCCTCGATTTCTTTTAGTTTTTCACAAGCATTCTCTTCCATATCTTTCTCCTTTTGCTTATTGGCATCACAATAAGCCTCCAAGGCTTTTATTTTAGAAGTAGCGCTAGGACTATCCGCCCAAGAGCCTAATGTTGCTTTGATCAACATGGTTTTATTTTCTCTAACCACTTGAATGGTAATTTGGTCACCAGGCTGTTTGCTTTGAATAAATTGCATGGCTTCTTTTGTACTACTAATTGGAGTTTGTTCCATTTTAGTAATTTTGTCAGCCGCTTGCAAAACAGCCGCTTCAGCTCCTGTTCCTTTGATAATAGAAGTTAATTTAGCACCATCACCCCCTTCTTCATAAGGATTACTAAGATAAACCCCTAAGAAAGGTTTGCCATACATTTTTTCTAATTCTTCACAAGCATTCTCTTTTTGATAATTGTTATAACTAGCGTAATTATTCTTGTAACTTCTACGAGAATTTAGGTAATGAGACTCTGTTGGAGCACTAAGGATAGAAGTTGCTGTTTTGGCAACACCATCCCGTTGGTATTTAACGACGACAGGATCACCTACTTTATATTTCTGAATGATTTCTGTTAAACTGGCAATGGTTTCTGTTTTTTTACCATTAATAGAGAGGATTCTATCATCTTCTTGCAAGCCCATTTCCGCAGCAGCTGTATTCGGGAAGGTTTTGAGAATGACAACCCCTGATTCATTCCCTCTTAACATAACACCCAGTTGAGGTTTCTTAAATTCTTCCTCGCTGGTGGATTGGTCAAAGATCCAATTGTAGGAATAATCTTTGTTACTAACAGTAGCAGGATTTTTTGTAGAAAATTGGACGTTCTTGTCAGAAATTTTCTCAATGCTTGTAACTTTGTGATCTGTACTAGTATTGCTATCTTGTGCAACAATAGATGCGGTGGAGCTGGAAGTAAGAACAGCTAAACTTAAACCATAAAGCCATGTCTTTTGATTAAAAAAAGTTTTCATATTAAATATTGTTTTACGAGTGGTTGAACAGAATTATTAGCGGTAATTGGTTTGACCACTTTTGTTAAAAAAAAATGGTTCTTTTGCAAATCGTGTGGAGTTTAACACATAGGCTATCTTTTAACAGTTATGAATTGGGATATAAGTTTTAAGTAGGAAGTCATTTATTATCAAAAGAAAATAGACGACTTCCTACTTAAAACTTACGACTCATACTGTCTGATAGAAAAGTGGTTTAAATATTACCACACGATTTGTCAAAGAACGAAAAAAATAAAAGTTTAAAACCATTCATTTATAGAAGGAACGAGTTATAATTGATGGTTTGTCAATCTCTTGTAAATTTAAGGAACGAATGGCGATATTCTTCTTAATAAAAGGTTAATAAGGCGTTAAGTATTAAAAACAAAATAAAATTAGGTAATGCAAATGAGATCAGAAACTTTATTGCTTCTCTGTGGTCTATTTTTTCTATGTACTAGTTGTGGTACAGCAAAGAAAACACAGAAAAATAATTCAAACAAAACGACAACTACAGTCACAACAACAACTACAGAAACAAAACCAACGGAAGTAAGTACGCATCCTCCAGTGTATATTGATGGTGGTTTTAGGAAAAAAATCTTTTATGCTGGGATGCAAAACACCATCAAGATTTATGCAGAAGGTGGAAATACAGCACATTTAGAGGTGTCTGTTAGTGGTGGGAAGTTAAAGCCTGCTGATGTAACAAAAGGTTTGTACAGTTATACTGACAGGGCATATGGCTTAGCCGTTGAGGTGGTTGCCAAAGATACAGCGAGCGGAACGATTATAACGGAAATATTTGATGTGGTTCAAATTCCTGCACCAGATGCTTATGTTTGGACGTACAAAAAAATATTGAAAGGAAGTTATGCCGAATTTACAGCCGACGATTTCAAAAAACAAAATGCGGTGATATTGCAGCATGAAGAGAGAATTCCTGCCCGCTGTAATGCAGAGACTTATACGGTTACACACATCAATGCTGCTGGAAAACGTATCGTACATAAAAATGAAAATAAGAGTGGCTTATTTGACGAAACAACACTAGCAATGATAAGCCTGACAGAGAAAGGAGATGTTTTTATTTTTGAAAATATCAAGACAACTTGTTCGCCTTTTCCTATCAAGAACATCGTTTATGTAATAAAGTAGTTGTAATAAGGTCTAATGGAAATGAGAGAGAGGAAAATTTCTAGAAAAATACTTTTTTCCTCTTTTTATAAAATAAGACTCTGTTGATTAGCTACGCTGCTACTGCGTGGTTTTTAGTTTTTACTTAGCTGCGCTGCTACTTATTCGCTATGCTCATGAGCGCTTTACTTAGAGTTCATGGTCGTGAGCCTTTAGCTACGCTGCTCCTTACGGGGTGTTACTTACGTGAGGTCGCTTTGTTAGTCGCTAAGCTCCTGAGCGCTACGCTTTAGTTCGCTTAGTTCGGGTTCTATGAAAAATATAAAAAAACATCTTGCATTAGTTTGATTATTAGATTTTTAGTGTTTAAACCAGCAAAAGCGCATCCTATTGATAATCAAACTGATACGATTTAGCCACGCTGAGCCTTCGGGTTTTCAACGGAGTAATGATAAAAAAAACTAAAAAAAAAAAGATTAAATGTTCACACTTTTAATTTGCCAGCCATTAAGGAGTGTAATTAAGAATAACAAGTATGTCTTTCTAAATTACCTTCAACTTCAAAACAATGAAGTTTCAAATTTGAATTAAGATGTGTGTTTTTATAGATTAGATAGTATGTTTTAAACCTAGCATGGCTCCCACCAAGCTAGGTTTTTTTATGTCTATTCGTGTGCTTAAATATCTCCCAATTGTGGTCTTAATATAATTTCTTCTACAACCGTTCGGTCACTTAGGTTATAAATATCGAACAAGGATTGTGCAATATCTTCTGCTTTCATAAAACGCTCTTGCGGCAAGTCTGTCCCAGCCCAAGAAGCCGTATAGGTCGCCCCTGGCAAAATAGCTGTCACACGGATACCTTTATCTTTTACTTCTTCTCTCAATACTTTCGAAAAGCCTAGCATAGCGTGTTTAGAAACCGCATAAGCGCCATAAGGCATGATGCTAGCAATAGAACACATGTTAAAAATATGCCCTTTCTTTTCAGCAATCATACTCGGAAGTACTCCCTGTGTCATATAATAAGTGCTATACAGATTCAAATCCATCATCATCTCAAAAGCAGCTTCATTATCTGAATTTGCCAACTCACAAGGAATAAAAGCCCCTGCATTATTGACCAACACCTCTACTGTTTTCCACTGCTCTAAAATACTTGCCATAAAAGCTTTAACGGCTTTTTTATCAGACATATCAACCACTTGAGCAATCACTTTTATTTGGTAAGTTTCTTCTAAGCTTGCTTTTAAAGCCGCTACATCTGCTTGTGTTCGAGCACAAACGGCAACATTGAAACCATTTTTAGCGAATAACTCAGCGACTGCACGACCAATTCCTTTGGTTGCTCCTGTTATAATTGCGTTCATTGTATTGTTTTTATTTTGAAAATGATCTTGCAATATACTAAAAAAACAGCCAATTCTTTTGGTTTAGAATTGGCTGAAATTATCTTAATGAATTCTTTTTAGAAAAAAAAGAAGGCTATCTTTCTTATCCTGGAAGCTCATAATTGCTTATTAAAAGCATCCAAAAAATAAAATATTGAAGGCAAATCCATGTCAGCTCTTTTAGCTTGAAATAAGGTTATTGCTGTTTTGATGGATCATAGGTAGGGTCAATGGCTTTCCAACGTTTGTTGTATGCTTCTATTTTTTCAGGTTGGTTCAATTGACGATAAGCAATTTCCATATTATAAAGAATTGGCACTGCGTTTGGATTTATTTCAAGTGCTTTTTCTAAGTATGAAATGGCTTTGTAATGTGAATTAACTGCTTCTTGCAGCCTTCCAGCACCTTGCAAGCCCATACCTCTGACACCATAAGCGATTCCCAATAGACGGAAACTTTCAAAATCCGTTTTTATATACGTTAAGGCTTTTTCAATTGAAGCAATCGAAGGTTCTATTTGTTGAAGGTGTTGTCCCAACAAACTACCACGATCTCGGTACACCACCCCCATATTACGCCTAACATCTGGATGATCTGAACGCCATTTAAGCACCTCATTATAAGCGACTATCCCTTCATTATAATACTTCAGAGCACTGTCAAAAAAGGCGCGTTTAGCAGTAGGGTTGGTAGCATTCATCCCCTCTAGCTTTTTCACTCCTCCGAGCATTACATTGGCATTACCACGCAACAACCAAGCATTATTATAAGTAGGATGCAATTGTGTTGCCGTGATAGAATGACCCAAGGCTTTTTCGACCATTGACTTGCGAACCATCAAATTAGTCACTCTGTTGGCACTATCTTGCAAAACCCCAGAGACTGCATTGTTTAGTTTGGCACTGTTTGGAGAGTTATCAATATCAGTCATAAACAGGGTATAATCGTCATACCAAGCATTGTTCCGAGCAATCGTTTTGGCAGAATAGAGAAAGACGACAACAGTTAGTAAAACGGTTGGAACTCTCAAAGCATCTTTTAAGCTTTTTCCTCTAGCCAAGGAACTGTTAATTAAGCCATACAAGCCCATCGCACAGACGGCACTAAAGCCGACAGAAGGCAAAAACATGAACCGTTCTGCCATATTGGTTCCAATTGCAAAAAGTAAATTAGAAACAACAGAGAATGTTGCCCAATAAAACAAAATAAAGAAAGCGTAGGCTTTTCGTTTGAATATTCCAAAGAGCAATAAGAGTCCTAAACCCAAATGAAATAAGAGGGAAAGACTAGCTTCGGGCATCGCAAAGGTTGGGATTTTATCTAGATCAGTTCGGATATGTTTTGGATAATAATCATTGGTCAAGGCCTCTGGGTAGACCAGTAATTTGATGTATTTTCCCCAAGTATATAGTACAGTTGCTAGACGTTCTTCTGTGGTATAACGAATGTATTTGTTATTTTCCATTCTCAAAAATGGATCGTTCATCAACTCTGATATAGGCGCATTGGTGGAGCTGACAACAGAGGCTCCTTCTCCTAGAATTTGCCCACGAATACCAATCCAAAAGACCCCTACAATAATTACATAAGGAACGGTTTTAATCAGAATCTCAGGCAATTGTTTTTTAGTAAAGAAGTAGAGTGCTGCTGGAATAATGGCAAGAAAAGTTACAGCATTTTCTTTGGAAAAAATAGCAAAAGTGAATGCTATAATAGCGCCAATTTCATAATAAAGCGCTTTAGAGTGGTCTTCTGCCGCCGCTTTTAAGACCCAATAAACCGCTAAAAGAGAACCCAGCAAAACCATAATTTCATCACGCCCCTTGATGTTGGCAACCGCCTCTGTATGAACCGGGTGACTGGCATAAAGCAAGGCACCTGCTAAGGCAATAAAATAGCCTTTCAGATTGTTTTGTTCTTTTTTAGGGTTGAACATTTGTAATAACATCAAATAGATGACCATACAAAGCCAAGCATATAAGAGCATATTAACAAAATGACTGATAAAAGGACTGCCCGCATAATTTACATCACCATCCTTATCTAGAATTTCTTTTCCCGTGTTTTTATCTACAATGGGTTGTCCAAATAATTGTAATTCTATCGCAAAGGTTGCCACAGAAAGCGGGCGATAACGTCCCCCTGCTACTAAGTTTTTTTTCTTGCCAAAAAAGCCCGTAAAGGTATCTTCCATCCAAATACCTGGCATGCCTTTGAATCCCTTTTTGGTAAATTCGTTGCGCAAAATAACGATGCTATCATCAACCGCATATTTATGCCCTAAAGTATTGGCATATAAGACCGAACTCAAAATGAAAATTAAGAGCAAATGCATTTTCTGATTCACCCAAAAAGAACTTTCTAAGTTAATTTCTTGTACTGGCTTAGCTGCTTTCTTACTTGGAGAACTGGCTTGCGTTTTCTTAGAAGTCGCTTTTTTTACATTTTTGTTAGATGGAGCTTTTTTTTTCTTACTCATAACTTGCTTTTGGTAAAGTGGCAGGAAGAATTCAAAATAAGAATTCAAAAGAAATAAATTCTTAAATAACTCATGTTACGCAAAAAAAATAATTAAGGAGATAAAAAATTAATGTTCCTGTATAAACTTGTTCTGAATGTTGAATGCTTAATTTTTAATGATGAATACTTTATAATAGAATTAGCATTAAAAATTAAGCATTCAACATTAAAAATTAAAACAAAGGTTCAAGAAGCAAATTTCGGATTTTTAATAGGAATATTTTTTTTACGTAACAGGAGTTAAATTATATAGTAAAATAAAGCATTTTAAGACTCCACCTTTGGAGCATCAATTACTTTTACAACCATTCGAATGTCTTCAATTGGACGATCAGGAAGCGTTGGTTCTACAGAGCGATGTGTTTTTGCCTGCACAATTTTTTCTAACACAGGCATTCCTTCAAGTACTTGCCCGAAAACAGTATACATATTATCATACTGAGGCGTGCCACCATACATTTCGTACAATTTAATTTGTTCAGGCGTATAATCTACTCTGGTTTTCAAAGATAATTCTTTGACTTGGTAACCTTTTAGAGGTTGTCCATGAATAATCATAAACTGAGAACCATTAGAGGATTTATCAGGATAATGCCCGATGCCTTTATGAAAGGCACACAAGGCGCCCTGTCTCATAATGAATTTAGATGAAATTTCAGCAGGAATTCTATTCTCAGCATTTCCCATGCCCAAATATTGTTCAGGAGGAACAGAATCTCTAGAGTCAGGATCTCCACCTTGAATCATGAAATTAGGTTGCACTCGATGAAACAAAAGGCTATCGTAAAAGCCTTCTTGAGCGAGTTTTAAGAAATTGTCTCGATGTTTGGGCGTTTCATTAAAAAGCTCCAAAATGATTTCTCCATATTGGGTGCTAATAGAAACTTTCGGTCGAGGAAGCGCTTCTATGGCATCTCGCTCCTCTACCAGAGGGTCAGAAGGCGTCGAAGGCGTACAGGCACTTATCAAAAGCCCCATTATTAGAAATAAGTAGAATCGTTTTTGCATGGATTAACTGTTCTTTACGTTTTGGATATATTCGGCAATTTTTGTTCTTAGTAAGACTTCTTGTTGAGGGCGTCCAGCAGGAGGGACCGCCAATTGTTTCCAGTGTGGCCAACCATCTTCGTCATAACCTTCTAGTTCATAATAACCATCATAACTCAACAATCGACAAACAGCAATGTGCATCAAATCTTGTCGTTCTTCTTTAGTGAATTCATCTTGTAATTGTCCTAATTCCTGCAATCCAATTGCAAATAAAATACCTTGTAAATCAGGCAATTTATCTAAGCCCAACATGGTTTTGATCTCAAATCGTGTACTGAGCCACAAAGCATCTCCCTCTTGGCTATCTTCATAAAGCTCTTCTTCTATAATATCTATACCGTCAAATGTTGCCATGGTCTATTTTTTGTTCTGTGTTCTTTCCTTATTAACGAAAATAAAAGTAAAGATATGTCTATGTAAGGAGTTTTTTATATTTTTTTCAAAAAAGTAAAAGCTATCCATAAAATTATGAATAACTTTTTCAAAAAATATAGTCTTATTGAAACTATAAATCAATCGTTTCTAAGCTGATTTATGGTTCTTTTTTTGCCTCCTTTTGCAAAAAAAACTACAAAATATGGAGTGAATTGACATCCACAATTTTTTCTTTGATGGCATAAATAATCAAACCTGCGGTATTCTTAACCCCTATTTTAGAAAGCAGGTTGTTTTTATGCCCTTCTACTGTTCTTTTGGTAATAAAAAGCTTGTCGGCAATCTCTTGTGCCGTCTTTTGCTGACAAATCAACTGTAGAATTTCTTTTTCCCTAGCGGTGAACGTCGTTTCTAAAGAGAATTTTGGCTTAGGCGCTTTAGGCGCTATTTGTGTTCGCATCACGTCTACTTGTTCAGGCAAAAAGTAATAGCCTTTTTCATAAACCGCTTTGATAACTTCCAAGAGTTGTTGTGGTAAAATTCCTTTGGGTAAAAAGGCACTAACCCCTGTTTTTAGCATATAACCCATGAAAGATTTTTTGTAATGAGAAGAAATAACAATCACATGAATAGCAGGATATTGCTCTTTTAGGAAGCTTGTTACTTCTATTCCATCTAATTTTTTCATTCTCATATCTAATAAAAGCACGTCGATTTTATTAGGAAAATCGGCTAATCGTTCCAGAAATTCTTCCCCACTAAAAGCCGAAAGCACCACTTCGGTTTCAGCTTGTTGTGAAAAAAAACCTTCTAGTAGTTTTACAATTAGTTGCTCATCGTCAACAATGGCCAGCTGTATAATAGAAGTATCTAAATTCATGCTTGGTGTTTTTTGAAAAATAAAAAGGAACTGCCTTTTTGAAGCTTCGATTTGAATCGAAAAGCTCCCTGCAAACTTTGGCTTCTGAGGGTAATGTTTTTAAGTCCCAAACCTTGGCTTTGTTGATCTACATCAAAACCAAGACCATTGTCTATAATTTTTAGTCCAACATACTGTTTTCCCAAATGCAAATGAATCTTTAATCGACTCGCTTCAGCATGTTTTAGAATGTTATTAATAACCTCTTGAGTAATTCTAAAAATCTGCAATTTAGTCGAATTAGCCAAGCCTTTCTCTGTCGTCAAAGAATAAGACAAGTCAATCTTTAGATGTGATTGTATTGGATCGACAAATTCTTCCAACAACTCATACAAACTACTTTGCTCCAACAAAGGCGGGCTTAAATCATGCGAAATGCGCCTAGCCAAAACAATGCTGTCTTGCAACATGGTACTAAGATTATCCAAATCGGGCGTCGTATGCAAACTCAACAAAGAGATGTTTAATTTTGAAATTAAATCATCGTGCAAATCTGCTGCAATTCGATCCCGTTCTCGTTCCTGCACCAAAATACTATCCTCCAGCAATTGCCTTTGATGGGCAACAATGGTTGTTTGCATTTTTTGTTGCTCCCTGAGTATTCGCATAAAATAAAGCCTCGTGAAATAGACAAAGGTAAGAATCAAGGCCATTAATATTATAAATACAATGCTTAACCAGAGGGCGAAGTTTTCTGGATTTTGCCATGCTGCCATATCATATAGGTCAAAAATGAATAGAGAAATAAAGCACTTAATGCATTCAATACCCAAAATGGGGTGACTAAATCTAAGGATTCGTTGACTAAAAAATTAATCGACAAAAAGAGAATACTGTTAATTGAAAAATATCCAATAAAGACAGAGTTGAGTAATAACAACTCCTTATTAATTGGACTGTCTTCCTTCAAAATCGTCCAATAATACCTCAAACAAAGCAGTATAATACTAATGTCTGCAACAACTTTGCTAAAGGCGTAAAAGGTTTCAACCTTAAATAAGTCACATAGGAATAAAAAATCCAAGAGAATTAAAACATGCGCCAATAAAAGTAAACTTTGCAGAACTACCTTTTCTCCTTTTAAAAAAAAACGAAGGTATATGATGGAGAAAATAGCTAATTCTGCAAAGCTGTATATTGGTAACCAAAATAGATTAGAACTAAAGTACAATCCTATATAATTAGTCAGAATTGTAAACCAAATATAAAAGCTTAAGTATTGATATATTGAAGCTAATTGTTTGTAAAAATAACAGCAAAAAATACCAGCTAGATATAAACTCCATTCCGCACCATCAAAAACGATTTCTGTAAACATCAATCTTAATTATTATAAAGCATAACTGAGTAGTTGGTAATTAGAGGGACTTTTAAATGGAGGTCTAGGACGAATTAAATCCATAGGTTTATTCCAAGTAATGCCATTAGCATTATAGCCCCAAAGTATCAAGTCAATCTTAAATACATTGGCTTCTTCTTGCTCGTTTAAAGCTGGAGACAAGATAAT
>CALDEP010000179.1 GCA_937942475.1 uncultured Aureispira sp. | reverse complement strand
TAGTAATTCTTTTACTAAAGTTAGTATATAAAATCTTAAGACGTACTAGTTTAACTAGTACGTCTTTTGTTGTATCTTGTCACTTCATAACTTAATCGTCATGTTCAAGTTTATCACTCGTTTGTTTAGAAAAAAAGAACTTGAAACTCCAAAAATAGACAACAGCGTGAAATATCTTATTACAGGTTTAGGAAATATAGGACCAGATTATGCGGGAACACGTCATAACATTGGTTTTGATGTTGTCGATTATCTGGCAGGTAAATTTGAAGTGCAATACAAGAGCGAGCGTTATGGAATGGTGGGATCTTTCAAGCACAAGGGGAGAACTTTTATCTTGCTCAAGCCCAATACTTATATGAATCTAAGTGGTCAGGCGGTTCGCTATTGGATGCAGAAGGAGAAAATTAAAATCAATAATTTATTGGTTATCCTGGATGATTTGAATTTAAGCTTTGGAAAAGTAAAGATCAAATCGAAAGGAAGTGCTGGTGGGCACAATGGACTTAAAAATATAGAACAACTCTTAAATACCAATCAATACCCAAGACTAAGAGTTGGCATTGGAGATCGTTTTGGGAGAGGAAAGCAAGTTGATTTTGTGTTAGGACATTGGAACGATCAAGAAGAAGCGGAGTTGCCGAATATTATTAAACACACGGCAGAAGGGGTTTTGAACTTTGGAACCATTGGTTTGGATCGAACCATGAACGTCACGAATAAGGACGTAATGGCTCCTCCAAAAAAGAAAAAAGTTAAGCCTAAGAATCTAGAAAATGATTCTAAAAAGATAGAAAAATCGAAAGAGGATGCACCAAAAAAAAAGGATGATGTTTAAACATCATCCTTTTTTTTTAATACAATAAACAGCCAGCACCTTAATCTTCCTCCTTTTTAGGGAAGTAAGTATATGCATAAACATCTCTCTTGTTTAGCTTATTGGCAATAAAAAAGTCAATTTGGGTATGATTTGTACGATCATTATAGGTTTTTACCGTTTTCCAATCTTTTCCATTTTTACGATATTCAATCTCTGTATGCGTCTTAACGTTAAAGCTTGTATCATATTCGATTTCTGTTCTCAAAAAAGGCTTGCCCTCTAAGGTTTCTGTATAGACGGTTAAAAACTGTTTGCTACTATCAAGGTAAGTGTATGTTTTTTTCTCTTGATAAGTAGCTTTAGGTGTAACGACCAATTGAATTTCTTCGTTTTCCTGAAAGGTATAAACAATCGTTTTTATCGTTTTATTCAACCTCTTTTCTATCATTTTAAAAGGTAAATTGTTCTTATAGATAGTAATGGTTTGATCGGTACGTTTTACTTTTCCTCTAGAATCTCTTGTCCCTGCTCTTAATATGTTTTTTTTGAGCTGATTATTACGATCATATTTGTTAATGACTTGATTCCAGTTGTGGTATAAATAACCAGTTGATTGAAGTAAGAGACTATCCTCTTTGTAACTTGCTTGAAAAGATCGAGCCTGCATTTTGGTATCTCCATCGTCATCAAAGGATTCCCAATTAATAATATTTCCACGTGAATTACGACCTACTTTTTCCAAAGAACTACTGGGAGGAGAAGTGTCATAATTAGTCGTTTTGGTTCTTGTTGGATAGCCATTAGCATCAAAGGTCTTCTCAATTTGGCGCAACATTAGCGCACTATTTTTTTTATAGATCCGAACCCATTCTCGCTTGTGCTGGTGATCATAACTCTTAAATTTAGTCAGCTGTTTGCTGTACTTTCGATTAGGCTTGTCTCCATGTTTTAATTGCTCGGTATAGTAACTACCCAATTTTCGGGCAGGATTATACTCAAAAGAATAGTGTGTACGAGGAGCCAAACCTGTATCTACTGCCATGTAATTATACCGATCTTGACGAATGAGAATGGCATTGGTATCAAAAACACTTTCTTTTATAGTAGAAACCATAGCGGCATCCCCCTTGTATTTGTAAGTGGTATGTACAATGGTTTGTACACTATCTAAGTTCCTTTTTGTTTGAGCTTGAAGATTGTTTAAACAAAAAGAGCAGCTAGTTAAAGCAATCAGAAAAGTATAATAATGGATGTTCATAAAGGACTAATTGATTTTAAATAAGAATATCTGCCAACTAAAAAAGTTGACAGATATGAACTATTTTTTTATTCGTGAGAAGCTTCTTTTTTTTCTGAAACAAGACACTTAATCTCTAGGGAAATACTCGTAAGTATAACGATCTTCCTTTATCATTTTATCATTCTTCTTATAAATCTGTCTAGAGAGGTTCCCCCAGTCGTCGTATTCTTTAAGTGTTTCTTCTTTTACCTCATTTTCTTTATCCACCTTCAGCAATTTGGTTTGATTACCATAGTCATCGTAACTGTATTGTATGACGGTAAGTACTTTATCGTTGATACTTTGAGTGGTCACTAGAATATTGCCATAAGCATCGTATTCTGTATTGGTGACAAAAATATCTGTATCCTTATTTTTCTTTGCCAATGGACTTTTGCTAGTCCGCTTTTCAATGCGCTCTTTTTCTTTTGCAGCCTCTTCTAAAGTAAGCACTTCTCTTTTGTTCTGACGTGTTGTACGAATGATAACACTATCTCGATATTCATTAAAAAAGTGACTTTCTAATTTCCCTTCAATAAATGTTTTCCATTCAATCACATAATTCTTACTAAAGTAACGAATGTCTCTACGAAATTCTTTGCCATTTACCTTTTCTGTTGTAACCGATTGGGTCAAATCACCATCATTATTACGTTTATAGGTTGTGTGAATTTCCTTGCGAGGTTCTTTGTAGTTATCAATCCAAAGCAGTGATTTGCTAATTTCTTTCTGACTGTTATAAAACCAGGTTTTTCCCTTTATTTGAGTTCCGTCAGTATCAAAGAATTTTTCCTGTTCCTTTTGTCCTTCGCTATTGTATTCTAATAAATAAGTGATCGCCACAGAGGTTTGTTGCCCATCATCGTACTTAATTTGCTCCACCTTGCTTTTGTTATTGTACTCGTCCCAATAGATTTTTAATTCTGCATGGAGAATTCCCTCGCCATTATATTTCAAGGTATTTTGATGGCGTCCTTTGGGATCGTAACTCAACTTTTCTTGAAGCGTCAACTCCATTTTGTCTTCTTTGTTGACCTTGTACTCTTCCAAAAGAGAGAGCTTATTAAATAGGTTAAATTCCTTTTTTGCTTGAGCAGCCAAGGTCATTTCACCCGCGTCATTTGCCAAGAGCTGTTGATGCGAGATCGATTTGATTTGCAGTTTTTGCGCATTTGTACTGAATGAAAAACAAATGCTTAATAAAAGTGTGAGGATAAAAAATGTAGATTTTTCTTTGTGCATAGCCCTAAAAGCAATTTAGATTACTAATAAAAAATTGTATTGTTATTCCATGAGCAAGAAGGATACCAAGTTATTTGTTCGTCCTTAAATGGAGTGGAATAGCGATGTTTGGATTACAGTCGATAATATTCATAACTATACAGATGTTCTTGAACCTGTTTTTCGTTATGCAAAATGATCTTCTTTGTTGGATTATGGTACAGATCATATTCATATTGAATTTCATCTGTGTCTCGTGATATTTTATTGTGTGTTTTTTCAGAAAGAAGTTGTTCTTTGTCATTATAAAAATAATAAACCACTTCAGAAACTTGATTGTATGTTCGAGTGACTTTTTTTGACGGAAGACCAAACTTATTCGTCTTGTAAGTCACTGCTTTGTATGGAGTATGGGGGATGTTCTCCAATGGATTTCTTTTTGCATCATCATATTCTAAAACTACTTTTTGTTCTGGAATAGGCGGGGGGATTACATATTCTTTTATAATTGAAGTGGTATCCCTAGTCGCAGCTGTGAACTGACTAATAATACGACCATTCTTATACTTAATCCAATCAATGATGGCATTGTTTTTAAACAACTTAACATCCTTCAACCTATTTTTTCCCTCTTGCGAGACTAAGGTTGATTGGGTAATTTGTCCTTTATCATTGTATTGATTTTCGAGACTAATCGTCTTTTTAATCAATTTAGAATTGAGATAAGTATAGGTCCAATCTATGGCAGATAATAATTCACCAGAACTAGAATAACTTCGTTTTTGCTCACTCAACTGGCGATCTTCCTGATCATACGTTTTACTCAAAACAACATGCCCTTCGTCATCATAAACCAAAGTAGTATAAGTCGAGTTAGATGGCTCAGAATAATCAGTATGTATTATTTTTATAGCATGATCGGTTTCATCGTACTCATTTTCCTCACTCCAAATCAAGGCATTATCTCGATTGTAAACCATATTACCAATATAAAGACCTTCTACATTGTACTTGATGATCTTTAGTTTTTCTAGCGCTTTATTTCCTTGCTTGTCTTCTGTATATTCGGCTTGTTCTATAACTTCACCATGAATATTGTACTTAGTTTCTGTATGTTGCTGAAGAATGCTTTGTTCGTTTTTAAGCTGAAATTTTTTGTGAATTTGGGTTTTTATCTGAGGTTTAGGAGAGGATTTAGTTGATGGGTAGGATTGAAAGCTTGCCAATACAAGAAAAAGTATAGGCAACAAACTAAATAGAAACCACCTAATCGTATTTTTAAAAATAGGTATAGTCATAGGTATATTTAGAAATTAGTTTTTCATCCTGATAAAGCATCTTTTTTAGCAAGTTGTTGTGGCTATCATACTCCAAAACCTCTTTGCTTGTACTTGTTTCTTTTCCTTCGTGGTAAGAAACTTTCTTAGTTTCTGTAAGGTTAGAATTCTTGTCATAAGAATAAGTGATCACTTGTGTAATCTCTTCCCCAGCCAACTGAGTCGTTTTAATCTTATTTCCTTTATCGTCAAATTCATCTTCATTCGTCCACAAACCGAAACCGCCAAAACCGCCGCCTCCGCCGCTGTCACCACCAAATTCCATTAAAACTCTAGCTTTATTAGGATTGTATCCCGCTTTTGCTCCTCCAAAACTGCTGATTTGCTCTCCATTTTTATACTTGAGATGCTCTTTTATTTTATTTCGTTGAAACGTAATTAAATCTTTATAGGTATCCTGTCCGTCTTTTACAAGTTTTTCAGAAGAAGCTAAAAAGCCTTCTTGTGTATAAGCTGTTTTTTTAGTCTCCATGTACTTTTTACCATCAGGAAGTACTTCCCATTTCTTATAAAAAGTCTCCTCATTATCACTATTGTACTTATAAACTTCTTCGCCCACTTTACGACTATCTTTATTCGTCAGCGTAATTTTTTCAGGCTTACCTGTAGACGTGTAACTAAACATCTTGGTGTATTCTTGTCCAGGTGCTTTGATATAATCGACAAACTCTTGTTTAATGGTCAATTTACTTTTATTAGAAATGTAAGATTTTGTAGTTATAATAGGATCGCCCATTTCATCAAATTCAGAAATTTCATCCGTTCTGAAATTTTGCTGCCAATCTTGATTTCTAACCTTATTCTTGACCAGTTCGCCAATTGGATTTGCCAAATGCACTTCCAGTTTAATCATTCGTTTTTTCTCATCAAAAGCTTTAATTTCTTTCTTTGTAATAATTAAATCAGCGTCTTTAGGTTGTTCAGCGAGTCGTTCAAAGGATTTGAATTCGACCGATTTTATTTTAGCATCTTGTGCCTGTAAAGTACCTGATAATGCAAAAGCTATAAATAGCAAAAACGGCATTATTAGTATATTTTTCATAATTGTATCCATTTGTTTTTCAATAAATAATAACTGTCAGACTCCTATTTAGTAAAGCTTAATATTGGGGGTTTTTAAGCGTCTAAATAGTTTAAATAAGATCTACAGCACTATGTTTTTTATTAGGTTAAAATGTAATTTTTTAATACTTTAATACTAAAAAAATCTAAAAATTATTCATTTGAAAAGAAGTATTCAAAACCCTTGCATTTAATAATTTGTACAAAAAAATGGATCAGGTAAATAGATAATGCTTTCCTGTATTCATATTGTTTGTAACCTCCAAGTAAATTGGATACTGATAGCAAGTTGGAAGATTGTAAAGGTACAACTAGCTACTTAGAATGTTTTAGTTTTTTGTCTGAAAATTAAAACATTAGGAGTATGATTAACTAGTAGTACTTATAAATATACAGTGTTTTTTCTAAACTTTTATTATTATGAGTCGATAAACTTTGTTCTATCAGGTTCGCTGCATCATCGTATGCATAGGTTATGACAGATAAAAGTTTTTCTCCCATATTTTGTTCCTCTCGTACTAAGTTTTCATTATCATCATAATGAGCGGTAGTTCTATAGTGCAATTGACCCGTTTTAGTATAGCGACTCGTCTGCTTTTCTAGTATGGTTAATTCTGTGGTATACCTATAAATAATTTCTTCTAATAAATAGCCTTTTACGGTTCGTTTGACCGTTTTTATCAAGCCATTTTCATAGGTAGTTTCCCTTTTATCAATTTCCTTTTTGTTGAGTGTTTTCACATCTAAAACCAAACGCCCTTCGTCATAGCTTAGAGTATGTTCTTCTTTAGAAATGCGGTATTTCTTCTTAGCAGGTTTTTCTTTCGTACCACTTTGTTTGATTTTCCGAATAACAAGCGTTTTATTTTCCTTTAGTTTCCCTTCTTTATCATACTTGATTTTTTGACGAAATCGCTTTTTATAATGCTTGCCACAAGCACGGATTAATTTACCCGATTTATTGTATTTATAACGATAGTCCCGTCGTTTGCCAGACCGTTCAACCACGTCTCCTTTGCCATTAATGGTCGTCCATATAGCATCCATCGTCCATCGAGTTTGCAAGCTATCTTTATAGGTATAATGATGGCAAGAAAGCGACGTATTTCCTGTATAAACATAACTACACAATTTCACTAAATTATGATCCTTGTCATAGGTTAAGGTATCCTCTTTTGCTAACTCTCCAAATTTGTCAAACAATTGGCGCAAAACATATTTACTGTCCTTTTCTTTCGCTTGATAATCTAAATATTGAGTAAGTAGTTTTTTTCTAATCGGTTCCGCACCTTTAGGATAGTCAATAATTTCTTCCTTTAAAATTTTAGTACTTGTATTAAAAAAGGCTTTTTCTTCTTTGACCAAAAGGCCCTTTTCTCGAAAGTGATAATAGTAATTCTGTTTTTGTATTAAACAACCACTAGTATCGTATTGCATGGTCTTCCGAAATCGAGTTAGACTGTCTTTTTCTCCAATCGTATAAGACAACACAACTGTTTCTTTAATTTGAGCTTGCCCAAAAGAAATGCTGCATGAAATGAAAAAAAAGAAAAAAATCTTTAACAAGATATTCATATATAGATAGTTGAAGGTGCTTATTTTTTGATGGAGCAGGCAAGCCAACAAACAATGTTGTACGGCTAAACGAAGCCAATATTATTTGTTAATGGTTATAATATACCAAAAGTAAGCCAATCTGAGAGAAAAGCCAAGACTAGTAAAAACAAAAAGGCAAATCCGCTCAGATTTGCCTTTAAATTTGTAACAATAGTTTGCTTCTAGTAAACTGTTGTTTTTAGCCTTTTACTTTGATTTTATCGGAAATAAAATCACTGGGTACGTAACGAAAAAAAATTGCCTTTGAATCTAAAACGAAGAAAGATTCCTATTCGCTGCCTTGAAGAAAAATATT
Source organism: uncultured Aureispira sp. (assembly GCA_937942475.1). Taxonomy (GTDB): domain Bacteria; phylum Bacteroidota; class Bacteroidia; order Chitinophagales; family Saprospiraceae; genus Aureispira. The sequence goes on along the minus strand of CALDEP010000179.1, from coordinate 6,030 downwards.
TTTTGTTTTTTTTGATAAATAAATATTTTTCTACCTTCTAAATAACTGAACTAAATTCAAGCAGCTTATGTTTTTTGCCTAGAGTGAAGATTCAGCAGCCTTCAAAATTGTTTTTTCTATAAAAAAAGCCTAATTTTTGTGCTAAATGAAAAAAACACAATTAAAAAGGCATAAAAAAATGGTTGATTGACAATTTTTGCCAAAATGAGACTAGGTGGTTTAAGTTTACTAATTTAGTTTTAAGTCGTAAGTTTTAAGTAGAAAGTCGTAAGGTGTTGCTAACTAATAAGCTTACGACTTTCTACTTACGACTTATAACTAAAACCTCAAGTCTATAAAAAAGGTTAAATTGTAAGCCTTGGCAAAAATTGTCAAAGAACCGTAAAAAAAGCAATGACTTGCTTTTGATGAATCCACGAAATATTAAAATATGCACTCCATGTCAAAAATAGTACTCTGTTTAATCTTAACTCTATTATTCTCCTCTACACAAGCGCAAGAGACATCCATAGAATGGGCTAAAGAAGTGGGTCTGTTTACAATGGGATTAGATGACAAGGGAAATCGATACGAAGCTCATCCCGCCAATCAGTCAATTGTTAAGCATGGAAAAAATGGTCAATACACGACCTATTCAGCAGGTAGTTATGCTTTTGAGGCAAAAGTGATTCATAAATTTAATGAAAATGATAGCCTAATTTGGTCAAAAATTATCAATGAAAACGGTGTTGGCAAAGTTACGGTGAACGACATTAAGTGCGATCCCAATGGCTTTGTTTTTGTCAACGGGACTTGTGAAGGATTGGCGGATTTTGATCCTGGTTCAGGAATTGCCTATGCGGCGGCTTATGGTTGGTTGGATGCTTTTGTAGCAAAATATGATGCAGCAGGTAATTTCATTTGGGTTAGGTCGATAGGAAGTGTTGGTTTAGATGGTGCTGGTTGGTTTGATATTACGAGTGATGGAGGCATTGTTTTAATGGGGAATTTTTATGATACTTTAGATTTAGACCCAACTACGACAGACGATCTTTATGCTAGGTATCCAACAGGGCGTTCTTCTTATTTATGGCAACTAGACAAGGACGGAAACTACCTTTTGGGGCGAACATTTAATTTTTTTATTGCTGGAAAAATCGTTCTATCTAAGGGAGATTTAGTAACAACAGTTACCACTCCTGTCTCTGCTGATTTTGATGCAGGTAATAATACCTCGATGTTTAATTCGGGAGATTATTTATTAAAAATGAGTGCGGAAGGTGATTTTAAATTTGCTTACCCTATTAAATCCTATGCTACTTCTTTTGATGTTGACAATCAAGGCTGTATTTATAGAACAGGAAGTGGAATTCAAGGAGAAGATTTAGATATAACGGCAGGAGAATACAGTTTTGATTCCCCTTATTATTTTAATTACTTGATAAAATCGGACCCTGACATGAATTTGTTATGGGTTAAACAGCTAGAAACAGAACTGGAAGACCTAGTAGTCGATAAGCGAGGAAATAGTACCATTGCTGGACGTTGGAGAAGTGTAGATGACTTTGATCCAGGACCAGATGTTGTTGGACCCCCTCAATTTATAATGCGAGGACACGGTATCTTTTTACTTCAATTAGATCAAGAGGGAAATTTTGTAGATGTAACTACAATAGAAAATGCAGATGATCGCTCTTCCTTCAGAAAACTGAAAACAGATTCTAAAGGCACTATTTATTGGGGAGGTAGTACCTATGGATACGCTGAACGGCTTTTTCTAGGTTTGTTAGAACCTTATTTTTCTACACTGGAAAGAACGGGCGTTTTACTCAAACTGAAGAATCCTAATTACAAATTGGATTCAGAGGAAGGACTAGATATGGAAGTGTATCCAAATCCTACGAGTGAGCAAATAACGGTACGGTTTGTTGATTTTGATGGAGCAAGTGTTTCCATCTATAATAATGCAGGGCAATTACTTTATACCAAATCGTTGAGTGAAGAAGAGACCCTTATTGATGTACAAGATTATCCTAGAGGAATCTACCATATACACGTTACTTATAATGGACGTTGTCGTACTAGAAAGCTGGTAAAGCAATAATGAAATTATCTAGTATGTTTCCAACGACGATGTGACCAGAGCCAATTTTCAGGTGTTTCAATAATTAAAGCCTCTAATTTTTGAGCATACATGGTCGTTAATTCCTCAGGAGTATAGTCTTGTGGGCTTTCTGTGAGAACAGAAACTGCCATGGTATAATAGCCTCTTTTGACTCGTTGAAAGTCAATAAAAAGCAAAGGCATGTTATTATTATAAGCATAAGAAGCAGGACCTTTGAGGAAAGGCGTATCTTGATTTAGAAAAGGAATCCAATGCGCTCTTTTAGGATTACTAGGCGATTGATCAGCAATCAAAACAAAGGTGGCTAATTTATCTTGATAAGCTTTGAATGCCCTTGGCGCTTTGGGACTAGACCAAAAAAAGGTGTTGTAAACACTACGAGAAGCCTTGATGTAATTATCTATATAAGTGTTCTTGATAGGAGAGTAGAGAATGACCACATCGGAACTTACACAAGTAGAAGCAGACATGCCGCCCCATTCCCAATTGCCAGAATGTCCACCAACAATAATTGGAGACCTTCCTTTGTCGATCATTGCTTGAGGCAATTCTGGTGTAATGTGTTTTTGGCGTTTTTGCAAGGTTTCTATAGAAAGCGTAAAGCCCTTGATGCCTTCTAACAAAATATCAAAAAGATGTCGATAGAATTTCCGTTCAATTAAGCTGCGTTCTTCTGCTGTTTTATTAGGAAAAGCATTTCTTAGATTCTCCCGAACGACTTTTTTTCGATAACCAACAAGCTTGTAGAGCAGGAAGTAAGCAAAGTCAGACAATCTATACAAAAACCAAAATGGCATGAGTTGAAAAAGAAAGACTAAAAAGCGAAAGGCTATGTAAATGAGGTAGTTGATAAATAAAAGGCGTTAAGTGACCAAAGAAATTACTATACGATCAACTAAGAAAGGGGAATTAATGCAGATTAACAAAAAACTACTTATTAAAAGAGACAAAAATACTGTCATTAAGCCTAGCATCATTTTGAAGGCGCATTCTCTGCCGCTTTCGAGTAACCGTAATTTGGTTCTTCCGTTCTAAATTCAGTAAGGCATCAATATAATTTTTCTTGACCAAGGCTTTTCCCGAATGATGATTCTCATAAATATCAATAATCTGTAAAGTCTGTGATTTGTAGGTTTGTAGCAAATCTTGTTCTAGATAGAACATAGAACCAAAAAGCGTTTGACTGGTAATTTTTTGCTGTGCGCCTTTGTTTGGATTGTATTCCAAATTGCCAATACCATCTTCTATCACTTGACTTTCAGAGCAAAAAACTTCTCGCATAAGGGTATAAGCAGGCTGGTTTTGACTGACAAAAAATAAAAAATGACTGGTTTTATTTTTTGAATCATAGAATTTATATTGCAACAAATAAGGTGTTTTAACGGCTTGCTTTAAGCGGTTTTTTAGCGCATTTAAGATGATTTTTTCCTTTTGATGAGGCGGAATGCGCCCTTTTGTCTTTTCTTTTAATTGAGGTAGAATGCTCGTCCCAAAAATCCGAACTAAATCTTCCTGTTTACTTTTTTTAGGAAGCGCTTGGAGAATGGATTTATAATCAAAAATAAACAAACAATCTGCGGCGCTTTTGTGTACTAAGTTTTGTAATAACTCTAAAGAAATTCCTTTGTAATTCCACCAATCTAAAACAGCTAGTGTCGGCAAGGTTTTGATGCCAGAAAGCGCAGATAAGACAGGTGCATCGACTTCTGATAAATTGATAGAAGGCTGAAAAGTCAAGGTTTCTATCAAATCAATATTGGTAATGTCTTTTGTGATGTTGGCAATAGTCTCGGTTTCTTTGTCATTAAAAACAGTCGATAACATCAATCGTAAAGCCTTATTTTTTGCCGTTAGCTGGAGTACTTTTGTAGCAATAGCTGGACTAGAATTTTCTAAACCAAAACCTGCACAGAGATCAATAAAGGCAAACTTTTCCTCTAAGCCTTCCATTTTAATGGTGTGTATCAATTGAGCAGACCATTGTTTGAAGTATTTTAAAATGATATTAGAACGTACTTCTAACTCATTTTTAGGTGATGGATATAATCTTGAGCTTAACATGACATCCGCAATTTTTAAAATCAAATAAGTGCATATTTTTGTTTCTATTTAATAAAAGTAATCAATTTGTTTTAAAAAATGCTAAAACCAAGACAAAAAAAATGCTCCTTGATGATTAAAATCAAGAAGCATTGTATTTTTTATGAAGTCAATCGACTATTTATTTTTCTGCTGCCATTTTTTCTAAGGCTAAGATACGTACATTTTGTGCTTTGATAATATCTTGTTGTTCCTTAATTGCCTGCGTTAAGATTGGGATAATACGAGTATAATCCATCACCATAAATTTCCCTAATTCTGCTTTTTGTGCTTCATGCGCTTTAATTTCTGTATGCGCATTGGTCAAAAGGTTCTTTTCTCGAACAATTTCTGGCAAAATTTTCTGAACTTCCTGCGCTATAAAGCCATATTCCATTTCTGTATTTAGACCCATGCCAGGATGTTTTTCAAGATCAAAATCATAGGTCACAGGATTCAATTGATCTACAATATCCAATGCTTTTTGAATAGGTTCAATGTTCTTTTTTAGCGATTCATCAGACGCAGCTCCAAAGAAGCCTGTATAGCCCAAATCATCTATAAAAAGACCACCCCAGCCAGCACCTGCACCATTTTGTCTTGTTCCAAGTACAGCAATTCCATCTCTACCATTGATCGTACCACGAACTCCAACAGAACTATGTGTCAAAGCATTGTTGATTCCCAAACCAAACACACCAGTAGCATTAAATGCTGTACCACCATAAGATACAACTCCTTCGATACCATTATAGCCATTGGTTGTTCCCGCATTATAACCAGAAATAGAAACACCTTCTATACCATCATTGTTAAAAGAAGCCATCGCATTGGCACCTACATTCACACCGGCATTCACCATTTGGAGCATATTTCCAGGCGTAGCAGTTCGAATCCCTATTTCATCGCTTCCTGCATCTATAAAAAAGATATTGGTTTGTGTATTCGATTCAATTCTAAAATCGTTGCTTGCAATTCCTTGTTCGTTGAATACACTTGGACCATTACCATGCAGTCTAATATTATAAAGCCCATTTTCATAAACATCAATAATTCCATCATCTCCAGAATCATAAATATGAACTAAAATATCTCCAGCATTCACAGCCCCATCTCTAAGGCGGATGTCGTCAGAAAAATAAGAAGTTCCAGTTACATTAAATTGCCCTGCATTATTGACACTACCAACCGTTGTACGTCCATTATCCAAAACAGAAAAACGATTGATACCATTATCAGCAACATGAAAATCTCCTAAGCCATCTAAATTATAAGTCATGCTAAAAGCACCTTGAGTAATGGTCGTTCCTTGGATTAAGGGACCACCCAAACGAATGTCATCGGGATTGGTCGTCAGTCCATTGACGGCAACCACATCTAAGGTCACATTGCCTGTTGTGCCACCATTGATAAGTCCATCACCTGCGGTTATGCCTGTAATGTCACCAGCAGGAATCGCTTGTGTGTTTAGAACACCATTGGCATCTGCAACGACCATGCGAGTGCCAACACCAGATAAAGAAGAAATACGAGCATCCCCTACAACATGAAGTTTGTGACTAGGAGCGGGCGTACCAATTCCTACATTTTGTGCATAGGTATTAGTAGATAAAAACAAACAACAGCCAACGATACAGAAGTACTGCTTGATGTTTTTTGGAGATTGTATTTTTTTGTCGAATTGCAACATACGAATAGAGGTTTAATGATTAAAAATGAAATGTGGTTTGAACTATAATTTTAGTATAGTTTATAGGACGATAATCCGAAGATTATTAATTACTTAAGTTACGAAAAAAAAAATGAAATAACCATTTCCTTTTGAAGAAAAGCAGGATAAGGATGAA
>CALDEP010000178.1 GCA_937942475.1 uncultured Aureispira sp. | reverse complement strand
TCTTGGAAGTTTTTCACATTCTCACAGACCAACATCAAATAACGAGTAGATTGTTTTAAGAAAAAACGATGATCGCTTTTCTTTTGAATATAAGCCAATAAAGTTCCAAAAAAGTTGCTGTCAAAAAAGCTAGATTGCTGATCGCCCAAGAAATAACAACGCAACTTGCGGTTTTTAAGCATGATTCGCTCAAATCCAAGTCCCTTTGCTTTCCAACGAATGCGAATCGCTTCAAAAAGATTGTTGACTGCTTTTGGTGTTGGACCAAAACGATCTTCCAACATCGTCTTAAATTTAGTAATGCCTGCTTCGTCTTCAATTTTATTCAATTCTTGATACAAACTCAATCGCTCCTGAATACTAACCACATATTCGTCTGGGATCATCAAATCCAAATCAGATTCAATATTCACGTCTTGGACAAACTCTCTTTTTTCTTCTAACTCGTCTTTAAATAAATCTTTATAATCGCTTTGCTTGAGTTCTTGAATTGCCTCATTCAGAATTTTTTGGTACGTTTCATAGCCCATATTGGTGACAAAACCACTTTGTTCTCCGCCCAACATATTTCCAGCCCCCCGAATATCCAAATCACGCATGGCAATATTAAAACCACTACCCAATTCTGAAAACTGTTCGACAACCTTCAAGCGCTTACGAGCATCCGCTGTCAACGTAGACAATGGAGGCGCTAATAAATAACAATGTGCCTTTTTATTTGATCGTCCTACTCGACCACGCAATTGATGCAAATCACTCAATCCAAAATGGTGGGCATTATTAATAATAATCGTATTGGCATTGGCAATATCCAAACCCGTTTCAATAATATTAGTACAAACCAAAACCTCATAATAGCCTTTGATAAAATCCATCAAGGTTTTCTCTAAAGCTGCTGGATCCATTTGTCCATGTGCCACGGCAATATCTGCATTCGGACACAATCCTTTTACCATCGAAGCCATGTCTGCCAAACTCTGGACTCTATTGTGTACAAAAAAGACCTGTCCACCTCGATCTATTTCCTTATCTATGGCTTCCTTAATCATCTCTCCATCAAACATTCGAACTTCCGTATCAATTGGCTGACGATTGGGTGGTGGCGTATTAATGACTGACAAATCTCTCGCTGCCATCAAAGAGAACTGTAAGGTTCTAGGAATCGGCGTTGCGGTCAAGGTTAGGGTGTCTACATTTACCCGCATATTTCGGAGCTTCTCCTTGGCTCCTACTCCAAATTTTTGTTCCTCATCCACCACCAACAAGCCCAAATCTTTAAATTTGACTTTCTTATTTAAAATAGCATGGGTTCCAATCAACAGATCAATTTCTCCAGCTTCCAAGGATTTGTAAATAGCCGTCTTTTCTTTGCTTGTTCTAAAACGATTGATGTAATCTACTTTTACATCAAATTTCTTGAGCCGTTCACGGAACGTTTGTGCGTGCTGCAAGGCTAAAATCGTTGTTGGAACTAAGATCGCCACTTGTTTTCCTGCCACTACTGCTTTAAAGGCGGCACGAACAGCAATTTCTGTTTTACCAAAGCCTACATCACCACAAATCAAGCGATCCATTGGATAAGGCTTCATCATATCTTCCTTCACTTCCTGCGTTGCCTTCGCTTGGTCGGGCGTATCTTGGTAAATAAAGGAAGCTTCTAATTCATTTTGTAAATAACTGTCTTCAGGAAATTCGATTCCTTCCGTTGATTTACGTTTGGCATATAGTTTAATCAAATCAAAGGCTAATTCTTTGATTTTCTTTTTGGTTTTTCGCTTGGTATTCGCCCAAGAATTGGACCCTAATTTGTGAATACTTGGCGAAGAACCTTCTTTCCCTGTAAATTTAGAAATCTTGTGCAAGGACTGGATACCAACATATAGGATGTCGTTATCTTTGTAGACCAACTTTACAGATTCTTGCTCTTTGCCCTGCAATTCAATCTTTTCTAAACCGCCATAACGCCCTACTCCATGATCAATATGCGTGACATAATCACCAGGTTTTAATTCACTTAGGGCTTTTATTTTTAAGGCAGTATTTTTATCAAAACCAATTCTCAAACGAGAACGATGGTAGCGCTCAAAAATTTGATGATCGGTATAGGCGGCTATTTTTAGTTTATAATCTATAAACCCTTGATGAATGGCATTGGGAATCGCATGCCATTTGATTTCAACATCCAAGTCTTCAAAAATGCTATAGAAACGTTCAATTTGTTTGCTATTTTCAGCAAAAATATAGTTGGTAATGCCCTTTTTGGTATTCTCTTCTAGGTTTTGAATGAGAATTTTAAAATTCTTATTAAAGCTTGGCTGTGGCGTGGTTTTATAGTTGATAACCGTCACTGGTTTCAAGAGGGTTTCATTGCTCAGTTCCAAAACAGAGTATTGCTGCAAAGCTCCAATGACTTCTCGTGGGTATAAAAACGCAGCGCCCTTTAACAACAAGGCTTCTTCCTGTCTTGTTTTGTGTATCGCCTCTTCTTCTGTTAACCTAAATTCTGATGATTTTTCAAAACAGACTTGTAATTTATCCAACAACATCTGCCCATCTCCTATCCAAACGGCCGTTTCTGGAGGCAATACTTCTAATAAAGAAACCTTCTCTTCTGCTGCAAATTCCGTGTTTACATTGGGAACAATGGTCACAAAAGCAATTTTCCGAGTAGACAACTGAGTCGTTGGATCAAAGGTTCGAATACTCTCTACTTCCACATCAAACAATTCTACTCGATAAGGATGTTCGTTACCATAAGAATAAATATCAATGATACCTCCACGAACAGAAAACTGCCCTGGTTCATAGACAAAATCTACTCTAACAAATCCATATTCCACCAATATTTCTACCAAAAAAGGAACATCTAGTTCTGTTCCTACTTTAATTTCAATGGCTGCATTTTTCAGATTAGAAGGCGCCACTACTTTTTCAAACAAGGCTTCTGGATAGGTCACCACAATAGAAGGTGCATTGGGGTGCTCTACCAATTTGCTCACTGTTTCGGTGCGTTGCAAAACATTGGTTCGATCCAATTTATCAAAGCCCATTGGACGTCGATATGAATCGGGAAAAAAGAGCGATTCTCGTTTTTGGGGCAACAAACTACTAATGTCATTTTGCCAATAAGCCGCTTCTTCTTTGTCAGAAGCAATGACTAAAAATGGCTTTTGGCTCATTTGATTAATCGCTGCCATCACAAAAGCAGGTTGTGATCCAATTAAACCTTTTAGTTGTAAGGCTGGACGGGCTTTTTTGTTGAGGGCAGTGACAATTTTGGTACTGCGAGAATCGGTGGTGTATTGCTGAAAAAGTTGCTCTAAATTCATACTGGATTATAATTTCTGTAGAAGAAGTTTAAAGATAACAATTCTATCTCAAACATGTTCTAAGACGAGCCATTAAGCTATTCAAAAAATTATTCCACCAATTCAATCTGCTCTATATCTTCCAAAATATAACAGTGTCGAGTGCCATCTTCTTTATTCAATCGAAGGGTACCCGTTACTTTCACTTTTTGACCACGCCATTCATAAAAAGAAGCGTTCATTTCTATCTCTTCATCTAAATCAGATCCTTTTTTGATGTTTTTAATATCAAAAGGTCTTCTGGAAAGTATACTTCGTCGAATGGCTAAGGAACAATTTACCCAACCTGTTATTTGAACCTTCTTCAAATCTAGTCGTTGGGCTGATTTTGGAAATTGGCACTCTGTTCTTATTTTTCTTTCTATGCTTATTGATGTTGATTCATAGGGAAAATTACACATCAACCGTTCAACTGGAGGAAGTCTTTTGTATTTAACATTTTTCACCCCTTTGAGCGCCTTCCAATAATCAATCTCCCCATGATACTGAAAGGAACAAAATAGTAGGCTACAAAAAATAAGTAATGCATAATTTCTCATGTTTTTTATCTTTGAATACCATTTACTTGTAAGTGTGTATCATTTTAAGGCTTATTCTTTTTTAATTTGTCCTATTTCATTGAAGGTGTTTAGAATTAACGATTTTTAATAATATGTTTTTACTTAGAAATATATACCGCATTTTACAAAGGGCATCGCCCTGACACTATTATTAAAAAAAGAAAAAAAAGAAAAAAGGAGCATCGCTCCGACACCCTTTATCCGAAAAAAAACATCTGAATATAAAATAATGAATACCTAACTCTTCTTACCTTGATATTGTACGAATGGTGACGAAGCGATGCTTCTTATATGGTATGCTGGGCATTCTATTTTCTATCAATGGGGTCGAAGCTGACGCTCCTATCCCATTAGCTATTGCTCCCTAACAAGCTTTGCTTTGTTGTTGATTTATAAATAACAAACGCTGTTGGAGATTTTTAATTCATATTTAATTATTACTTAATTCTAAACAACTCCATTATCAAAACGTCCAATATGAAACCAATTCTTAGCCTACTTAACTACTTCAAATCTAAATTCAAATTGTTATTAATAAGCTTCACCCTTACAATTAGCTTTGCATTGGTACAACATATTGGACAATACACTTCCTTTCTAAGCAAATATGGGGTTGGTTTAGCCATTGCCATTCCTTTGATCCTCGTTTGGTATTGGGTCGAGCGAAAATTCGAAAAGCAGGTCGATTCGGATCACCAACGTTCCTTGATTTGGATTTTAATTTTTGTCATCGGCATTCCCTTCGGCGTCTATCATATAGCCCAATCAGAATGGAATTATCAATATCATATACCTATGTGTGATTGTGACGAAGAAGATGATAAATACGATCGAGTAGGCGCTATTTGTGAGGATGGAATCAAAAGTTATGCAACAGGAAGAGGGACTTGTTCGGAACACAATGGCGTAAAAAAATGGCAATGCAGATGTGACTAATGATAATTTATTAAAAAAAATAGTGCTAAGACTTCACGCTTAATTATTCTATACATTTAGCTAAAAAACAATATTTTTTTAAATAAAGAATCTATGCTCTTATACTTTTTTTCACTACATTAGCTTTGTAGCATAGCTTTCCTATGTCCTAATCCCTCAAGAATTTATATCTATTTTTCGATAAGTTCTTAACTGCTACCCTAAAAGAAAAATCATCTATCAATATATTGTTAATACATTGAATACAAGCGTATAAATCAATCATACCTTTTCTTCACCTCAAAAGAGTATACCAATGTCTACTATTTTAGAAACAGCCGTCCTATCCATCCAAACTTGGAATGAAGTTCGTAACGACGGCGAAGCTACTAGAAATTATTTTAACCAAGGGGCGTACTTTCAAATCTCTAGAGAAAGTTTTGACCAATGGAGTTTGCAAAACCCTGAAAGCTTGCATGCTTACATGGGTTTAGTTCAAGTAATCGGGCAGCCTAACTTTTCGCTTGCTTTATTATGTGTCGACAATGTGACCGACTCAAAAAATGTCCCTGAGCATGAAGATGATTACAACGCCAACCTCAAGAAAAGCGTCTATCAAAGATCGGTTTTGCCCAATGCACATTTTATTTTTGAGGAAAATCCTCCCGCTCCTGTAGAGCCACAAATAGATACTTTAGATGCCTTAAAGGCTTCCAATCAATGGATCTTGCACAAAGATTATTGGTTATTAGGACAAGAAAACTTTGTTCAAGTTTTTGAAATTCCTTTTGAAGATTTGATCGTTCTTTTTTCGAATGAAAATGTGAACAGCATCATTGCTCTACCTGCTTTAAGGGATATAGGGGAGAACAGTTTTGAGATGCAATTGATCCTTTGGGGATACACAGAGGAAGGTATTTTGGCAAATTATCCAATGGATTTAATTCGCCCTAGTCCTCCATTCTCTACTCCTTCTAATTTTCAACTTCTTTCTTATGCACTAAGTTCATAAGTAGATTTTATGATTAGCCATCATTCCCTTATTTAATTGTCGCATTCACACTCAAAAAAGTATCTTATGAGTTCAATAATATCTAAAGCAAGTCAAGCCATTCAGATTTGGAATGAAGTCCGAAATAATCCTGTAGCTGTTATTAATTATTTCAACCAAAGCACTTATTTCAAAATCACTAAAGAGGATTATTTAATTTGGAAAGACAGCGATCCTGAATTTATCCATGCCTATATGGGCTTGGTTCCCAACACAGCACAAGGAAATTTTTCTTTAAGTTTATTTTCTGTAGATAGTGTTACCGATCAAAACCCCGTAGAATCTCATTGGGAATTATTTGAAGCCAAAATCAGACAGAACCCATACGAAGCGGCTGTCATTCCAGATCCATCTATGACACTTGTTGAAAAATCTAATGAAGGCGAAATCACGCCTCTTGAAGGTTTAACTCGCTCTATACAGTGGGCATTACATAAAGATGTATGGATTGAAGGGCAAGAAGATTTAGTCTTAGTTTTTGAAATCCCCTTCCATGATTTAAAAATTCTATTTGAAAATGAATTAGCAGATTATATTATCTTGTCTCCAGCTTTAAACGAGCAAGAAGAAGCCAATGTATTTAAGATTGACTTGATACTTTGGGGCTATAATGCTAATGGCATTACTTGGAATAAACCTATGGATTTAATTCGCCCTAGCCCTCCCTTTAAAAGCCCCTCTAACTTTCAATTACTCCATTATGCTTTATAATAAAAAAGATTAATGTTTACAGAAATAATATTAGCTAGTACAGGATTGAGTTTATTTATTACAGGTATTAGTAGTTGCTATTTTTATAAAAAACTAGCTTTTCATTATAAACTTTTAAGTTTCTATATTTGGTTTACCATTCTAACCAACTGTTTAGGGCTTTATCTTACCAGTTACACAGGCTATAATCTATTTCTATTACCAATATACAGCTTTGCAGAATTAGCTATTTTCTCCATCATATACCTTCGTTTTTTTTTAAAAGGAGAAAAGG
>CALDEP010000177.1 GCA_937942475.1 uncultured Aureispira sp. | reverse complement strand
TACAAAGTTCCACCAAAACACCTCATCGGTAGGTCTCACAATCGCACTTCCCTTATAAACATAAGGCAAATGACCGATTTCTTCCGACCGAAAACGAATTGCGGCTGGTTCATTAATTGTCCGCACCAAACGCTCTAATCTTAGGTTCGATAAATGCGTGTCATGCTCTGGCAAGGCTTCTAATACTTGCACAATATTATTCGACTGCATTCTCAGACCTTCTAAGGCAGGCAATCCATTTTGTAAATCTTCTCTATACCGTTCAATTTCTTGAATTTTATTGTGTGGTGTGCTAGGGCTGTCTAGCTTTTTTTGAAGATTTTCAATCGTCTTTTTATGTTCATCTTCTTGCTTTCTCGCCCAAATAGAGACATAACGATACAGTTCAATCACTTCTGATTTAGGAACAGACTTTGCCGTATCGTATCGTCTTCTGGTAAACCAAAACCGATATTCTTCTTGTGCCTTGTCTCTTTCTTCTTCTAAGCTTGCTTTGTTTTCGGGTTGTTCTTGGATTTTTTCATCATAATAATCAAAAAACTGGCGCACCATTGCATTCCAAGCACCACTAAACAAACCTGGTTTTTGCGCCATGATTCTTGCAATGCCTCTTGCCAATACAGGGTGAATGGGGGTATTCGGAAGTGAAACAAACTCTAATATTTTATATGGATTAATCGGTTTCCATAAAAAAGTACTGACTAGTTTGAGAATCTGTAGCGTTGGGCGTGCAATAGAGGCAGATAGAATCCCTAGACTGGGCATCCCCTCCTCTACTAAAGTATTATCCAAAGCTCGATTTTTATCTGGAATGAGACAAACAGGACGATAAGTAGGGTTTTCAACAAATACTTTTGCTAAATATTCGGCAGCATAAGTTTCTCTTTTTGCTCGAATGATAATTAGCGAACCATCTGCTGCTACCTTATGTCGATCATAAGGCTCCTTCAACAAGGCTTTTTGAAAGGTTTGTAAATCGCCTTCTTTTGTTAGAATTGGCTCTTTCAATTCAATTAGATCAATGCCTATATTCTGTAACCTTCCCAACAACTCTTGCAAGTGTGGGGGCAATAAATTTAAAGGTTCATTTAGATAGATTTTTTCTAGCGGCAATGGCAACAAAGTAACAAAATGTAAGACTCGACGAAAGCGTTCTGCAAATCCATCAAACAAAGGCGTTGGTTCTCCATTTTGTACTAAATTCTCTATTTCTGCTAAAGTTTTTAGGCGCGTTGGCAGGTCGGCTTCATAGGTAAAATCCCAGCCATTAATCAACAATTCATCTCTGCGTTGTAGCAGGGCAATGGCCGTTGCCATATTGTCTGCTTCAAAAGAAGCCTTATAAAATGCATTGGGATGCAATTTAAGATGTACCGTCAGAATTTGACGGTATTGTTCAAACCTCAAATAATCGTGCCGCTCTGGATAACTAATTCCTAAATGCTTCTCCAAATAAGCAATCAAACTATTGCTATTACAACACAAATTCACCTCTTCTGGTATTTTAATATACTCAGGAAAGGTGCGCTCTTCTATTTCTAATCCAAATTGTATAATCATGTTGAATGTTTCCTCCTTTATGCCAAAATTATCTTACTACTCTAAAAATTTAAGTAGTCCCCCTTGCACTATATCTATGAAGGTAAACAATCCTCTTTTCATTCTCCAATCAAGTCCTTGTTTTTAGCAATTTTTAGATAATAGTTAAAGGCGCAAGCCTCCTTAACTTGCGCCATTTTTAACTGGGTTAGTAGATAATTTTCATAGAAAATAGGCTTAAAAATTATCAGCAAAGACCAAAGTAGCACGAAAAATTAGCTTTGCTTAAAACGTTTTTCCTATTCTCCTTTTAAAACTAAGAACACTTTCTATTATGAAATCCGATGGGCAGTACATCTGTTTCAACTTGTTGAAACATTTCGTCCTTCAGGTATTTAAACTCATCTATGTTCACAATATTTTCGTTCTTTAACCAATCTAGATTATTCATTTTCTTGTCATAACAGTCTACGCAATCCCAATATTTTTCGACTAAAAATATTTTGCGTTGTTCTAATAATTCTGTTATAAATTTATCTGCTTGTGTCTTGTACCTTTCATCTCTAAAAAAACCAATGGAACCATTTTCTACCGTATCTAAATACAAGACTTCCTGTGCATTTCTATAAACAACATAAAACAGTAGGCTAGACATTAAGATGCCCAATGTTGGAGCGAACAGATTCGTAATTGCTCCTGTTCCATATCCTATAAAATTTAAACAAGACAGCCAAAATAAAATCGATGCTGCTATAAACAAAAGGTAATTGGGTTGTCGCCTTATGCGTCGCTCCCCAATAATATCTTCATACCTCAATTCTACAGCATAACCACTCAACAAACCCATTTCCTTAAAATGTAGAATACCATCATCTAGTTTAAATTCTTTTTCTTTCCAAAGTCTTTTTTGAACCATCTTACGATTTTCCATTGTCAACGTTTTTATTTATAATAAAAAAGGATTTTATGCTTCAAACAGACCACCTAAATCAACAAAAAAAGCGTTCTTATAAATCAAAATAATGGATACCGTTTTTGTTTGTGTGTTGTTAATATAGTATACGCTTTTAAAAACATTTTGTTTCAATTTTTAGATGTATTTTTAAGGTTTTTTAAACTTTTTTGTTTACAAACAAAGCAAAAGTAACTTAAACGCTTATTTATTGCCAACAAAAAGCATATTTTTGTTTTAAATAAAAAAAGTGAGCCAACAAATTTTGTTGACTCACTCTGATCTAAAAACGCTAATTTTTATCTAAAAAGGCTAATTATTTTTAATAACTCCAAAGGTCATGATCGAAATGAAAAATCCCTTCTTTGATTTTATCCGATTCTAACAATATTGCTATTGGTTCCGTTTTATAATCTTTGATTCTACGATCATGAACATTCGATTCTTTAGTAATGTATCCAGAGAACATACGAGCTTCAAAAATATCCTCCCAACTCATACGAGCAGCGTCGTTATCGGCATTAAAAGCTTCTGTACGAGCCAATGTTTCTCTCAATTCTGGATAATATGTCCAAAATAAAGGACCAGAATTCAAAAAATTTCCATTCCCATCTATACGATCTATAATTGGTGCGATTCCCAAAATACGAACATCCAATTTTGAAGTTTCTTCATCAAAGAAATATACTTCTTTGACACGATAGGTATTGATATCTTCCCAGTTTAAGTCGTTGAATACTATTTTTATTACCTCTTCAAACGTAATTGGATCAAAAGTAATAATCGTGTCTGTAGATCGTCCAACTGATTGCGCTTCTTCTTGTGTCATTGGAGTAGAAAACTCACTTCCAAAAGAGTGGTGATACAAGGTAATATCTCCTGCGTGACCTGCTTCAATTAAGATATTAATAAAAGGCGCTTTTTCATTTCTAAAAATATGGTTGCGCTTCTCTCTAGTATCAATTAATCTCCAAACTCTTTTTTCCCAAAACACATCTTTCTCATGGATATAATCATAAGCCAAA
>CALDEP010000176.1 GCA_937942475.1 uncultured Aureispira sp. | reverse complement strand
GTTGCTGTTATTTTTAGGTACTGATTTTTTAATTCTTCTACATTTGGATAGAGCATTTCGGGGATATAAGCACCTCCAAAATTGCCATAATAGCCTTGCTCACTTACTTGATATGTTGCCATTTTATTTATTTTTATATCGAACTATTATTTATCTTATTTTGGTAACTAACTCTTTGACTTTAGGAATGTCTTTGAAGGCTGGTGATAACTCAAATTTGCTGTTGACATCAATTCCATATAATTGTGGTAATTTCAAATTCAAAACACTTTGAATACTATTCAAATCAATCCCCCCACTTAGAAAAAAAGGCTTTTTTGAAGTATACTGATCTAAAATTCGCCAATCAAATTGAATTCCATTACCACCATAAGACTTACCCTTTGCATCCAATAAAAAATAAGCGCAACAATCTTCGTAAGCTTCTAAGACCTTAAAATCAAAAGCAGCATCTACCGCAAATGCTTTGAATAAAGCATAGCCTTTTTCTTGTAGTTTCTTGCAAAACTCAGGCGACTCGTCTCCGTGCAACTGAATATAATCCAAGCTAAATGCCTTCGCCCACTGCTCTACTTCTGCTATACTTGCATTCACAAAAACACCAACTCGTTGAATCTTTTTAGGGATATTAATGACAGGTAATTCATCTACATTTCTTGAGGACTTAGCATAAAAAATAAAGCCCATAAAATCAATATCCAAAGCACCCAAATCTTGAATATTTGACGCCAGTCGCATTCCACAAACCTTAATTTTCATAAGACAATTTTTTCTTGCTCTTTTGAGCGACTTGTTGGATAAATTTTGCACAAGCTTCTTGTGGGCGAGCGTGTTGCATAAAATATTCCCCAATCAAAAAGCCTTCAAATCCATGTTCTTGAAATAAAACCACTGTGTCTGGATGGTTAATCCCACTTTCTGCGACTTTTACTAAATTATCAGGTAAAAGTGCTGCAATACGCAACGAATTTTCGATGTCCACTTCAAAGGTTTTTAGGTTCCGATTATTAACACCCACCAAATCAACTGCTGGACATAATTTATCCAATTGATCTTCGGTATGCAATTCCATCAAAACTTCCATGCCCAAGCTTTTGGCAAAGCTTGCTAAACGGCTCAATTCTTTGGCTTCCAAACACTCTGCAATTAACAAAATCACATCTGCGCCTATCGACTTCGCTTCTATAATTTGATATTCATCAATGATAAAATTCTTATTCAAAATAGGGGCATAATTAAAGCGCCTTGCTTCTGTTAAATCTTTGGCAGAACCTCCAAAAAAGTGCTCGTCCGTTAACACAGATAAAGCTGAAGCGCCTGCCTGCATATAGCCAATAGAAACTTCTTCTACTTTTGCATATAAATTGATGTTTCCTTTGGAGGGCGATTTGCGTTTAAATTCGGCAATGATTCCTTGCATGTCTGGGCGTTTCAAAAATTCGACTAAGGAAACAACAGGCGTATTGAAGTAAATACTTTGCTCCAATAAATCGGTCGAATACAATGCTTTTCGTTTGGCAACTTCTTCTTTTTTGTAGGCGGTTATTTTATCTAGTATGGTTTCCATTTCTTTATAATTAGATTTTACGTTGTTAATTTTATTGGTTCTTTAGCAAATCGTGTGGAGTTTAAAACATAGGCTATCTTTTAACAGTTATGAATTGGGATATAAGTTTTAAGTAGAAAGTCGTAAGTCGTTTATTATCAAAATGTGCCGTCCTGATATAGGTTGACAAAAAAAACGACTTAAAAATGTCACCAAAAAAAGGACAAAGTAAAAAAGTTAAGTACAAAATACGAGAAAGACGCAACTTTAGCGAAGCATTAAAACGACAAATAGTATCAGAACTTGAAAGTAAAGTTACAACAATACGAGAAATTTGCGAACTTTATAGTGTAACAAGAACATCAATTTATAGGTGGCTGTATAAATACTCACCACATTATAAAAAAGGAACGATACAAGTAGTACAAATGAAAAGTGAAGCAGAAAAAAGTAAACAACTGTATAGCCGAGTAAAAGAACTAGAAGCGGTGGTTGGTCGTAAACAGTTGGAAATAGATTACCTAGATCGTCTAATAGATTTAGCTAGTAAAGAATTAGAGTATGATTTAAAAAAAAATTACGAACCAGAACTATTGAATGGTTTCGTGAGCATAAAGAAGAACACGACTATTCCTTGAGTAAACTATTAAGCTTTTCAGGGATTAGTCGCCAAGGGCATCAACAAGCATTATTAAGAATAAAAGAAGGAGAAGAGAAAGCGGTTTTGTATATAAACTTAATTTATGAAATACGACTAACTCATCCAGGAATGGGCTTACGGACAATTTATGAAAAATGGCAACCAGCAGGAATAGGTAGAGATGCTTTCATTAGTTTGGGCTTAATGGCAGGATATGTAATAGATCCACAACCATTAGGTCCTAAGACAACAATAGCACATCCATCCGCAAATTATCCGAACCTATTAAATGACTTGAAGTTTACAGATGTAAACCAAATTTGGACAAGCGATATTACCTACTTTAGACTAGGAGAAAAATGGTGCTATTTGACTTTTATAATGGATGTTTATTCTAGAAGAATAGTTGGATATAGTGTCTCAGATAATATGAAAGCGTATAACAATGTGGCAGCTTTACAGATGGCGCTAGACTTAAGAGGAATAGATAATTATCAAGAAAAATTAATTCATCATTCAGATAGAGGAAGCCAGTATATTAGTAATGCTTACACAGATGTCTTATTAGATTATAAAGTCAAAATAAGTATGTGCGCTAATGTATTAGAGAATGCTCATATAGAAAGAGTAAATGGAACGATTAAGAATCAGTATTTAAAACATTGGTCGATCAAGAACTTACATCAATTAAAGAAAGCTACTGAAAAAGCAATATATGCTTATAATTATGAAAAGCCACATTCAAGTATTATGAAAAAATCACCAGTGGAATTTGAAAATTTCATTCAAGAAATTCCTCTTTTGAAAAGAGAAAGTATAGAAATCTTTACCTATCATCAAAATGATGATAAGTACAATCCAGCTCAACTTAGTTTTGAGTTTTAATTCACAAAAAGTGTCAACCTATTTCAGGACGGGACAATAAACGACTTACGACTTTCTACTTAAAACTTATATCCCAATTCATAGCCTTAAAAAGGATTCTAAATCTTAAACGCTCACAAAACTTCTAATTGAGCCCTAAATATTAAGCTTAT
>CALDEP010000175.1 GCA_937942475.1 uncultured Aureispira sp. | reverse complement strand
GGAACTTGTACTTTTAGCACATTTGATACCATAGAAGTATTAGGAGCTGTAGCGATGGACATTGTAAATAAAAAATTGTTACCACCTTATTCCTTATCGATCCCTGCTTCAGAGGCATGTTTGTACGATACATTACGAATTACAATAACAAATTTCACCTTTATACCGAACGAAGTTATTTTTGTAGCAGGAGGTGGAGCTACGATTTCAGTTACTCCTATTAACTTATCCTTAACTGTGTTTGCAGGAGTTCATTCTGGAACCTTTGAGGTTGTCGTTCCTGCTGGTGCTCGAACAGGAAAAATTACCTTGTCAGATGGTACTGACAGTTATGAAGCACCTAATTTTTATCTGATAAAAAATCCTGCTGTAACCATTAATTTAGTGACAGGTGCTCAGCCTATCTGTTCTAATATCGATACCGCAGAGTTTGTAGGATTACCTTTGGGGGGTAGTTTTTCTGCGCATTATTTAGGAATGCCAACAGATTCTAGTTTGTTAATAGATAGTTTGTTATTGCTAGACAGTGTAACAGGTTATACTGCTGGAATTCAGAATGTAATGATGGTGTATACTTACAAACCGCTTTACACTGGAACAACCATTGCTTGTAGAGATTCTGTTTTAGATTCATTATCAGTAGAAGTGCGAGACGTAGAACTAGATAGCGTGAATTATACACCAATATCTAGAGCACGAATAACAGAAGATTTAAGTAATTTAACCTTAATTACACATCCTGTTTCTGCTCGAAACTATCCAAATACTTACTCAGGTACCTATGTGCTAGGTAGTAATTTGTTGCCAAGTACCATACCTGCAAATTTATCTGTAGATAGTATAACTTATTATATTAATAATGGTGGCTGTACCAATAAGTCAACAGATCCAATTGACATTTGGCCAGCACCAGGTTTACTGGATTCTATACCTACTTATTTATGTAGTAAAGATGATACTGTATTTATTCAACGGACGATTGATAGTCTTTGGGTTACTTATCGAGGAAATGTTATTTACAATAATTCTTTATATACCTACAGTCAAAGTCCTAGTCCTATTACGGTTGGAAATACTTCAACTTTAGGCGTTCGTTACACGGATAAACTTAACATAATGGAAATTATGACTTCTAATGGAGGAGTTGATTCTATCAATTTCTTAGCTCCAAATGATGAATATTTCTTCGTTCCTGCCAATGTAACCGGTGGTTCAACAACACTAAGCCTCAAGTTTAGTTATGAACGCACTTCTAATTTCTTTGTGAATGGTGCTTTGTCTTCAACAGAAGTTACCAATTATGTTATAGCAGACATCAGTAAAACCTTTATTATAGAACAACCCGCTGTGGTTGCGATTAACCCTGTTATTTTAGCAGACACGATATTCTGTCCTATTAATAACAACAATCAATTCTTAGGTTTTCCAGCAGGAGGACAATATTATCTTAGAGGTTTAGGAGTCGATACGGCCTTGTTGAATAATATTTTTAATCCAACGGATCTTCTTTATACAACAGGTAGGTCTTATGGTTTGACCTACGTTTATGAAGGACAAGCTTGTATAGATTCTGCTTATACAGGGATTTATTTACCAGATCCCTTTTCGATTGCGGTACGATCTAATAATGGACCAGAATACTGTGAAACATCACCTAATGATTCTGTTTTCTTTGATTTGACGAATCCAACGGCACCTAACATACCATCCACATTTGGTATAGATACGTCTTCTGCACAATTTTTTATTAATAGTATACAGTCAGGAACCGTATTTTCACCCGTACAAGTTGGTCCTCCGGGTTCATATAACGTGCGATATGTTGTTGCTGATATTTATGGTTGTAGAGCAGAAGCAACAGATGTTTTTGTTGTCTTTCCAATTCCTGATTTGGATATATCAGCAATCGACCCTGTTTATTGTTTGAATGATGATTCAACAGAAATTCACTTGTATCAAATAGATACTTCTAATAATAGAAATACATTAACTACGTGGTCAAGTTCACCTGGTATAGGTTATATTCAAAATGAGACCGTTGACTTTGATGGAGATGGAATTGTTAATGGGGGAATAAATCCTGCTATGCCTTATTTCTATCCAAGAGCTGCTGGTGTTGGAACACATGACATTAGCTATGTGTATGCCGACTCAAATTCTTGTATGGATTCTATTAACTTTTCCATTCAGGTACTTCCTTTACCAACTGTTTCTATGAAAACAGCTACAGGAGATCCTATTGCGCCTTTTTATTGTGAAAATGACTCGATTTCATTAATCGGTTTTCCGATTAGTACAACGACTCCAACAGGATACGGGACAGATACCTCTGTATTATATGGTAATCCAGATATTAATTCTTTGTATCCAACAAGTTTGGATAGCATGAATAAAACATTCAAACCTTTTGTCTTAGGAACACAACCTGGCGTATTAAGAGAGG
Organism: uncultured Aureispira sp.; assembly: GCA_937942475.1. Classification (GTDB taxonomy): domain Bacteria; phylum Bacteroidota; class Bacteroidia; order Chitinophagales; family Saprospiraceae; genus Aureispira. The sequence continues at coordinate 4,735 of CALDEP010000175.1, read as the reverse complement.
TCTTGTTTTATTATTACGAAAATCCACAGGGGTGTAGAGATACTGCTCGATATAGTGTAACGATTCGTAACTTTACAACAGACCCAACCATTGCTGGTTTGCCAACAGATGTATGTGCAAGTGATTTGGATATACCCGTTTGGGCGAATTTAAATGGGGGTTATGATTTAGATTCTTTAGGTTGGTTTATGAGTGCTTATGCGACAGGGTTCTCGCAAATAGGACCTAGCCCGAATACAGACTCGATACAGTTTTATCCAGATTCAATGGGGATTGAATTTGCGGATCGAAATGTTATTTTGACCTTTAATTATTCAGATACCTCTAGAAGCTGTTTCAATTCTACCTCAGATACCGTTTTGGTAAGAGCATTACCACATTTAACGCTTTCTGAACAGTTAGTCAATTCTTTGGCGGCAATGAACTTGCCAGGATCTAAGATGATCAACCCAGGAACAGATACTGTTCATTATCACATGTGTGAAACAGCAGCAGAAATACCTATTTATGCTTATAATACCACTGGTTTCTATGATCCATTTACAGGATCGGTTACTATAGGACAACCAGGGCATATTACTCCAGATGTAGGGGCTTATGTGGGAAGAGGGATTGAAAGCAATTTTGACCCAGTAAATACAGCCTATGGATATATTCCAATTAATGCTGAATATGGAGGCGATACCGTGCAATATACCTTTACTGATGCAGCAGGCTGTACTGATTCTATAGAACATTACATGTTTGTGGATACCTTACCTGTCTTGGCTTTTGCTGGATTATCAAATTATGACTCAACCCTTAATCGTTTTGTCTATTGTGAAACAGATCCTAATCCTCCTAGTATCAGTGCAACGCCTTCTGGGGTTGCAGGATCTTCTTTGTTTTTCAATGGTCAAAGTGTTTCTTTAGCAGCACCATTTGATTTACGACCAGATACTTTAGCTGTACCAGGAGTATATGTAGATTACCCATTACAGTACAATTATATAGGAAATCGTTATGCGAGTGGAGCCGTTTGTGCAAGTGTTTTGCACGATACGATAGAAATTCGCCCTGCACCTCAATTGGCTTGGGTTGACGTTCCATCAACTTATTGTATTTTGGATAGTTTTGAACGCTTAATATTATCTGCAACTCCTTCTGGAGGACAGTATATAGATGCAACAAACAACTTCCAAGTAATGGCAGGTATTGTTGATTCTTTCTTTAATCCAGCGGCACAACCTGGGAAAAGAGATATTTATTATTACTATCTAGATACCGTATCTGGTTGTGACGATACGATACAACATACGATATATGTTTATAGCAAACCAAGAATTAATTTTGATATCAGTGGTGGTTGTTCTGGAACTCAAGTAGAATTTGTTCCAACAACAGCTCCTTATGGTTTGGTTAATAATGGGGTTGCTATTGACAGTATTACAATGGTTATTTGGGACTTTGGAGATGGTGTTGCAGACACACTTACTGGAGCTCAATTACCGAACACCTTAGGAATACCAATAGACACACATACTTATGCTGGTTCAGGGATATTCAATCCTTCTTTAACAGTTGTTAATCAAGGTGTCTGTGATACCGTTTTTTCTAGGAGAATTATTATCTCTCCTAGAGTAACTCCAACACCTAGCATGCCTTATGTAGAAAATTTTGATCTTCCAGCGAATGGTTGGATGCAAGAATCATCAGATTCTACCAGTGTTAATGGAGTTGTGCAAGATTCTTTGTGGCAATGGGGTTCCGTGACTACAGCTAATTTTGCAGGAGCTGGTTTTTGGGGAACTCGATTTACAGGACCAAATCCTGTCTATAGACCTGAAGAAAGCGCTTGGGTATATAGTCCATGTTTTGATTTAGATTCTTTGACACGACCAATGATTAAGATGTCAATATGGAGAAACACTAGAAGAGGAATCGATGGTACTGTCTTGCAATATTATGATAACACATCAAATACATGGGAAGTATTAGGACAATACGGAAAAGGAATTGAATGGTACCAAGATGGCTATGTTGTTAGTGCACCAGGCAATCAGCAGACCACACCAGTAGGTTGGTCTGGAGCAAATATTGATTGGGAAGATGCCCGTTATCGTTTGGATAATATTGGCAATGACCTGAGAGGACGTACAGATGTCCGTTTCCGTGTAGCCTTTGCTTCGGCTAGAGGAACTTCTCCTCAAGTTGGTGCCGGTTTCGCTTTTGATAGTGTAAGAATTGGAGATCGTACCCGCAATGTATTAACAGAGCACTTCTCTGGTTTTGGCTATCCTGGAATTAATCAGATAGAAGATCAATTGTACCATACTATTTTTAATAATTTATATGGACGAGATGTTAGTTTGATACAATACCATTTGAATGTTTATGCGAATGATATCTATTATAGTTATAATAACATGAATGTAATCAACGATACTCGAAAACTATGGTATGGGGTAGGAGATGTAAACAGAGTGCGTGTAGATGGTAAAAACTTAGTTAGTAAAACAAGTGATTTATTAAATTACCCACAACTAGAATATCTGGACATAGAGTCACTGAGAGATCCGAAATTCAAATTAGAATTTATTGGTTCTCCTGCCATTCGATTTAATGGGGCATCAGGTTTACAAGCAACGGTTCGAATTACTGCCTTAGAAGACCTGCCTTTGAAAAATTATGCCTTGCACGTAGTGGCAACAGAAGATTCTTTAACTAGTAATGGACATACAAGAATGGCTGTTCTACGAGACAAGCATCTGAATGCGACAGGACAACGTTATGAGCAAATTTGGGCAACTGGAGAAAGCTACGATTTAGTCGTGAATTTGCCAGATGTGAACATTATTAATAACCCTGTTCTTTCAAGAATACAGTTGGTTGCTTTTGTACAAAACATGGGAGATACTTCCGTAGTTAAGGAAGTTTACCAAACTATAAGTTCTAGAAACGTAACGATATTTAGAGGATCTGTAGATACTTTAGATGTAAGTGTTGATCATGTAGAAGATCAATTGGGTTATGAAGTTTCTACGTTGAAACTATATCCAAATCCAACACAACAACTCTTTAACGTTGCGTTTGAAACCGCTTTAGAAGATGACTACGAATGGCAATTAATTGATGTTGTTGGTCGAGTTCTAAAGAACGGAAAAGTAGCATCGGGAACTTCTTTGATGCAAGTAACAACAGAGGAACTTAGTTCTGGAATGTATATTTTTGTCATTAAAAACAGAAATGTCTATACGCAACGAAAGGTAATTGTACAACGATATTAACTTAATTATATAGGTATTTAGCTGTTTTTTTAAACAACTGGATACCTATATTATACTATAAAGACAGTAATTACATCAGATACTTTTTCATAATATACCTTTAGGAATATTAGAAAAAACATCGTATCTTAGAGATGTCCTGACAGTTATAACAGATAAAACAAACAGTCGTGGTAAGCTATTTACATTTCTTACCATTAAGCTAAAGATTTAGACGTCCCCTTATTTTATTAAAATTTTAAATTTTTACAAACCAAATTTAGGAATAATTCCTACCTGATTAAAAATCAAGTACAAACATGAAAAAACAAACTATGTACAATCGTTTACAAAAACAATACGAAAAATTGAATCAAAGTATTCAAAAAGCAATGAAAACGGGACGTTTCTATGCTTATACACAATTCAAACAAGAACAACTGTTGAGCCGTCTAAAACGTTGCTCGTTTCAGTTGAAGCAAATAGGTGCTGGAGTAGCTGTTGTGGCTGCTTTGGGTATGGCTACGCCTGCTGTTGGGCAGTATCCTTATATTTTGACAGAAAAGACAGGTGTTGATAATCCATTAGATGGAGAAATTTCGGGTTTATTTAAACCTGAATTTGTAGATATAGACGACGATGGAGATCTTGATGTATTTGTTTCTGGATATGCAGTAAATACAACTATCATTCGATTTCTAGAAAATACAGGAGATGCTATTGCCCCTGTTTTTACAGAACGCACAGGAAGTAGTAATCCTTTAGATGGCGAAATAAATAAATTAGGAATTAGCTTTGTAGATATAGACGGAGATGGAGATATGGACCTCTTTGCAGGGAATCAAGGCTACTATACAAATACGAATAGTTTTTATTATGAAAATACAGGAGATTCTATTACTCCTGCCTTTACCCTACAGCCCAATGCAAATAATCCACTAGATAGCGTTAGAATTCATCTAAATGCCTTAAATCCGGCTACTGCAACTGATCTAGCCCCTCGTTTTTCTTTTGTCGATATAGACGATGATGGAGATATGGATTGTTTTATAGCAGTTCATAGTTATGGTTACGCTGGTTCTACACCTGATAACGTATGGTATTACGAAAATATAGGAACCCGTACAGCGCCTAGTTTTATTAGAAGGGCTGATATAGACAATCCTTTTAATACAGTATTATCTTATTATGGAACTTTAAATATACATAAAGGAATTACATTTGCAGATACAGATAATGATGGAGATCAAGATGCTGTTATTAGCACCTATGGAGTAAGTTCTTGGATCTTTTGTGCAAATGAAGGAACTTCAACAAGTGCAGATTTTGATACGCTTGCGGTGACTCCTCTAGATGGGATTTCTATTCCTGCTGATTTTGAGGGAGTAACCTTAGTAGACCTTAATAATGATTCAAAGTTAGATGTTTTTAAATTTTCAAGACAAACTGCTGCAAATCCAATTCAGTTTTTTCTAAATGAAACAGGAACT
>CALDEP010000174.1 GCA_937942475.1 uncultured Aureispira sp. | reverse complement strand
GTTACCATTAATACCAATGATGCTAATTATCCAGCTGGTGGCACAACACATATTTTTATTACCCACAGCGATAATTCAACCATTAATGGCGCTTATTACATGGGTTTTGATAACTTTTGTTTAGCGGTTTCTAGCGATTGTCCAGCTAGTTATACTAGTAATGGTGATTTAGAATCGGGTACACCAACTGCTTCCGATCAAGATATTGATAATGCAACTGATTTTGCTCGTATTTGGGCAACAGGGAGCTGGGCAGATTATTATGGTCCTACAGCAGGTCCTTTTACACCTCCTACTCCTGCTACTGGTAATTATGCAGGTTGCTGGATTGCCAACTTCGCTGGAGGAGGAACCACCTACAGAGAAGGCTTCCAGTCAGAACTTGTAGCACCTATTCTTGCCAATACAGGTTCGTACGCCTTGAAATTTGACATGGCTTGCCTATACGGTTGGGGGACTTCTGAAGTGGCCGTTTATGGTATTACGAATACATCAAACACCTCTTCTATATTAACGCCAACAGGAGCATTTACGCCTTCCAATACTGCCTTATTTGGAGCTGCCAATACCGTTCTTTTGGGTACTGTTAGTATTAACAATTCTAATTGTTCTAATACAAAAACCAATCAAACGTTTACCTTTAATTCTAATGCAGCAGGTTTTCCAGCAGGAGGAATGACGCATTTCTTTGTTACGCATAGTGATAACACTGGTATTAATGGCGCTCGTTATATGGGCTTTGATAACTTCTGTTTGCAATCTGCTCAAGACACCGTTATTGTTACGGTTCCTTGTCCACGAATTACCAATACAGAAGCAGAATGTATGGACGATGTAAATGGAGATGGTATCCCTGATTATAATATTCAAATTACAATAGACAATCCTGGCATCTTTAATTTCTCAACAACTTGTGGTACTCTTTCTCCTTCTTCTATGTCTGTTGCAACAGCAGGCGTTTATAATTTGACCTTTGTTTCTAATGGAACTTGTAGTCCATTCCAATTTGATTATCAATCCTTTGATGTGAATCAAGATCCTTGTTATAACGAAGAAATTTTCCTTCAACTACCGCCTTGTAAAGACGAATGCCTTTGTGATGAAAGCTTCTTTGATGCTGTGAATTTAGGCTTTAATGCGGTTATAGGTTGTCCAAACGATGTCTTCACACCAATTGATTTGCTAGAGTGTGATGAGGTTACTTGGGTTGTTGACGGAAATCCAATTGCCAATACGATTGGAAATGATCCTTTTGTTAACACACATATTACAGGACACTACGAAGTTTGTATGGTCGTTACTAGAACACAAGCGGATGGTAAAGTTTGTGATTATAAATTTTGTAGAGAAATACAATCTTCTCTAACGTGTAGAGTAGCTCGAATGGGCGTAACACCAAATCCTGCAAACGATAAACTGACCTTAACTTGGAGTACAGAAAATGCACCAGATGAACTTTCTATTAGTGTATTTAACTCTAGTGGTATTGAAGTCCAACGAATAAATGGCGTTAATGGTCATGAAGGGCAAATCGAAATTAATTTACAGAAACTAGAAAGTGGTTTATACTTTATCAAAGCAGAAGGTGCTCAATATGCGCCAATGCCTATCAAATTTGTAAAAAAGGGATAAACTAAGTTTATCTAATAAAATAATTAATGCTAGAGGGGCACTCCAAATGGAGTGTCCCTTTTTCATTGTTGCTACAAAGTTATTATTATTCAAAAGAAACTTTTTATCAGCTATCACATGTAACAAAAAAATCATATATAACATTCACAATCAATTAATTAAACTTAAAATAGCTTATTCACATCTGTAAATTAAGTATAATAAACGGTTACTTTTAAAACTATACTGTGCTTATATTAGCTACTGTATTCAGTCCTAGTAGATACATTCTCAACATTCTTGTTCATCCAACATTTGGAACTATTACTACAAATAGATTAAGTAGAATTTAGTTTAATAGATACTGAAAACAAACACTGGCAATATTGCAAGTATCTGATATAACCCAATCATCAGATGCATCTATTTTAACAATGTTATAATCATGAAAATGCTCCAATTTATTATCCTAATTATAGGTTCCCTATTTTTATCCCAAAGTGCGTCTGCGCATGGATCCTGTAACAACAGAAACAGTTGCAACTGGACGATCAATACCGAGTGGCAATACAAAGCACTTGCAAGATGTTCTAAATTTGGTGTCCCCTCTTCTGTAACAGACAAGGATTGTCCCTATACAACAGGAGATGGCTATGCTTATGCTTACAAAGACAATGGTTGTGCTTGGCAATCTTCCACCAACAACTATGGAAGTTGGTCTTTTAATGGTTCTGTCTACAGACAAACTCGTATTTGCGCTAGAGGACGTACTAGTTCAGATTTATATTATGACATTGCTACTAACATGAATGAGGGCATAGAAGATTATGAATCTTCTAAAATTCAAACAAGTACAACCATCTTTTCAGAAAAAGACATTACGATTAACTCTATGAGTGGATTCTTAGAAGCTAAAGGAGAAGATTTATTTAGCTCTTTTGAAATCAAAATGTGGTTACCTAATTCTGAAGAAGATACAGAAATCACGTCTGAAAAAACATTTTACGAAGGAAAGGTAGAGCTCCTAAATGGCAAAGTAACTGTTTCAGGAGATTTTCCTAAAGAAGCATTTTCTGTCGTTGAATATGAAAACGGTATTTATAGTGTTGTTTTTGATGGAGTAAGTATCAAAGCAATTCTACCTCAAGGTATTAATGGGAAAACAGATCTTATTGAAGTAGTAGGAACTAGTGATGGAGGTGTTCGTGAAGCTCAGGTATTGTCTAAGAACATCAAAGAAACAAAAGAAGATCTTTCGTTTTCAGTTAGCCCTAATCCAACATCAGATATACTTACTATTTCTGCTGATGTAACAACAACGAACAACTTTGCCATCAGAATTTATGATATTCAAGGGAAAGAAATCGCTACTGTTTCGACGAACGTAAATGCTACAGAACTTAACAACTACAGCATTGATTTAAAATCGTTATCATTGAACAATGGCACCTACTTTGTCTTGATTCAATCAGAGGATGCCTCTTATCTAAAAAAGGTGGTTTACCAACAAAAATAAGTGCCGATTATTATAAGCTTAGCTTTATTCCAGAGAGCGCAACAATTGATGTTGCGCTCTTTTTTTACTTCAATCTGAACTTTATGATTCAACTTTGGGTTACTGTTCATGTGCCTACTTTCAGGACAAATTATTTTTAACCCTTTCAATTTTTTACCGTGTAATTTTCAATTTTAGATAACAAGATTTTCCTTCTTTTTGATGCTGTACTAAAAGTCCTTCTTTTAGAAAAAGTACACTCCTTTTGTTCAATGACTTGTTGTTAAGTCATTAGAATACACAAAGTGGTGCAGCTAAACTTGTCTAAATTTTACACGTGATGAAAACTCCAAAACAAAAACTAAAACCAAGTTGGGAGATGCACGACCGCATTCTCTGGGATCCGAAACTCAATTCCTTGGCATTCTATATTGGCTACGAAGATCGAATGATTAAAAATGCCTTTGGCGAAAAATTATTAATTGATTGGGCGAGCAATGATATTCCTTGGAATCGAGTGCAGTACATTCGTTGTGCCGATACGATTGTGTGGGATAGAGCAAAGCGAATTGACTTATTTGAAACCAAACAGTTGCCTTCCGAAGCCTTTGCCATTGAAACACAGGCGACTCAAGCAGCGATTCTTATTGATGGAATTACAATTGCGCCTAAACCAACTTATGTGGTCACTGCTCAAGAAAGAAAGGTGATTTCAACAACTGAAAACTGTCTTGTTGAATCCTTAAAGCTGGCTAGTTTTAATTTATTAACGGACAAATACCATTCTGAATTTGTTCAAAGTGATACAAGGCATGCCGCTATTGTTCAGCATTTGTTAGCGCTTGATGCGGATATTATTTTGTTGCAAGAGGTGGATGCGCCCGTCTTAGAAAAATTATTACAAGCAAATTGGAAACAGCCCATCTACAGTTCTGACATCAAACGAAAAACAGGGAATTACTACCAAGAATTGGTTGTTTTGTCTAAATATCCTTTTTCGTGGGTGGAATTTCAATATTCCACACATAAAAAATTTCCTATTGCTAGTTGGCAAATTAATGGTCAATCCTTTCATCTTGCAAATGTGCATTTGTCTAGTAATCGTGCCGCAGATGCTTTGGCGGTTCGTCAAGAACAATTGAAGGTTCTTTTGAAGTATTTCAAGCGTTTGGAAGGAACTATTTTGATTGGAGGTGACTTCAATTCTAGAGGAAAAGAAGGCTTGGAGCAGTTGGAAGAACAAGGCTTTTCAGATTGCTGGTTAAATGTTCATGCGCATGAAAAAGGGTATACCTTTGAGCCTGATAATAATCCTTTGGCAAGTCAGTCAACCTTAACAGGTCTTCCCGCACGCTTTGATCGTTTTTACCTTCGTTCTAAAAATATCAATTGGGAAATAGAAGCAGCTTATCTTTTTGCCAATCAAACTTTGGAAGCGCAAGAGGTTCTTTTTCCTTCGGATCATTATGGTTTGACAATAAGTATTGCTCCTAAAAAAGTGACGGCTGATCCTATTTTATCAAGCAATCCTTGGAGTTCTATTTTGGCAAGCTATCGCAGTGCTATTGTTATTATTCCTGATGATACTACTTGCCAGAAAATTCAAAGTATTCGCCAACAGTTTGATCGACAACACAGCCGTTGGATGCCACATATTAATTTATTGTACGGCTTTTTACCCGCTCGTTATTTTGAACAAGCTGCCAATGAATTGAGTACTGCTATAAGGAATTTTCCTGCTTTTGACTTAGCATTAAAAGAATATAAATTCTTTGCTCAAAAATCGGAAACAACTGCTTGGCTAGAGCCCATTGAGACAGAACAAAAGGGAAGCCTGAAAAGATTGCAAAAACTGCTTCTAGATTTATTTAGGATGAAAAGCAGAGGGGATCAAGCTAAAAAAGACTTTACGCCTCATTTGAGTATTGGACAATTTAGGTCAGAAGTTCAAGCTTTGGCATCCTTACCTTCTTGGGAGGCAACAAGCTTTAAGGTAGGCAAAATTGCCTTCATTAGTCGTTCTCATACATCTGCATTCAAAGTTCATTATACCATTGATTTAGAAACAGGTATAATTAAAAAACTAGATAAATCTAAATTAATAGAACAAGATTTAATTGCATTCTTAAAAACAAAAAAAGTAATTATTCCATTTTCAGAACAGCAAATTAGGTCTATTGTCCTAGAAGTGATTCAAGCTACCTGCAACAGTGTATTAGGTCAAGAGTACCAATTACAACTTTTAGGCTCTAGTCGCATAGGAACCAATACGCTTTCAAGTGATTTAGATCTTTTAGCAGCTATTCCAAAGGAATTAGATACCTTGTTTTTCTTAGAAGCGGTACAAACTCAATTGGAAGGCTGGTATGAATCGGCTAGACTGGTTCGCCATGCACAAGTTCCTATTCTAAAATTACAAATGGATGGAATTTCTGTTGATTTGCTTTGCGTAGAATATCCAGCTTCTTTTATTTCAATGGATACCTTGTCAGAAAAACATAGACGTTATTTCAATCCACAAGATTGGCAGGCAGTTACTGGGATTTTAGAAGCAGCATCTATCTTAGATTATGTTCCGCAACGAATTTCTTTAGATACATTCCAATGGTTTGTAAAGACAATTAAAGTATGGGCTAATGCTAGGGCAATCAAAGGAAATGCCTTTGGATTCTTGGGTACTTATTCTTGGACAATTTTAGCAGCTTGGGTACTTGATCAAATTCCTGAGCAAGAGGATTCTGAAGATGTAAGTGTCTTAATAACTTATTTTTTTGCTTTTTTAAATCAATATGATTGGGCAGTCCCTATCACGATTATAAAAGAGCATCATTACAACGTTCGCAAAAAACAAGATCGAATGCCCATTTTAACGAGTATCAAACCTTATTATAATAGTGCTCGAAACATAACTCGTTCTACAAAAAAAATACTCCAAGAGGAGTTTAAGAGGGGACATTTTATGTTGAAACAAATTAAAAAGGGAAAACATTCGTGGGCAGATTTATTGGAAACAGTTTCGGTTAGTGCTGCACCCAATTTAAAGTTAGTGGTTCGAGCAGATAATGACTTAGCCTTACAAGAAGCCTGTGGTTGGATAGAAGGACATATTGTAAGTCTGATTATTGCCTTGGAGCAACTAGAAGGCTTGACGATTCGCCCCTACCCTAGTGTCCTTTTTGATGAAAAAACAGCTTCTATTTATTTGGAGCTAGCTACGGATTTGGAGAATGTAGATCTGTTTATTCAAACTTGCCTTGATGATTTTAAGCAATCTTTTGAGTTTGATAATAAGGTACAAACCTTGGACTGTTGTTATAAGTAAAAAGTTTACACAACGTAAAAAGGAGCTGCTCAATTAAGAACAGCTCCTTTTATTTATTTTTCAGAGAAAAATCTATTCCCCAATAATTACTTCTTCTTCCGCAGCAGCAGCTTCTGCTTTGCGTTTTGCTTCAATCGCTTCCATTTTCTCCATATCTGCAACGATTAACTCTTCGTAATGTCTTAGACCTGTACCCGCTGGAATTTTCTTACCAACAATTACATTCTCTTTTAGACCCTGTAAGTAATCTGCAGCAGCAGAAATAGATGCTGTACTCAAGACTTTAGTTGTCTCCTGGAACGATGCAGCTGAAATCCAACTCTTCGTACCCAAAGAAGATTTTGTAATCCCTTGTAACAATGGCTTAGCCGTTGCAGGAATCGCTTGACGAGCTTGTAAAACTTTACGGTCGTTACGTTTCAAGTACGCTTTTTCCTCTTGGAATTGACGTTCTGTAATCAACATACCCGCAATAATTTTAGTAGATCCTCCTGCTTCTTCAACGATCAATTTGTCGTAAATATCTTCATTCTCTTCTAAGAAATCACTTTTTAATACCGCTTCTTTTTCCAAGAATTTAGTATCACCAGCATCCAAGATTTGAACTTTACGCATCATTTGACGAACGATTACCTCAATATGCTTATCGTTAATTGTAATACCCTGTGCACGATATACTTCTTGAACTCCGTTCACTAAGTATTGTTGTACCGCAAATGGTCCTTCAATAGATAAGATATCATGTGGTGCAATATTACCATTTGACAATGGCATACCTGCACGAACAAAATCACCTTCTTGAACCAAGATATGACGAGAAAGTCCGATCAAGTATTTACGTTTTTGACCATCTCTAGCCGTAACGATACACTCACGATTACCACGCTTGATACGACCAAAACTAACAACACCGTCAATTTCAGTAGCAACAGCAGGCGTCGAAGGCTTACGAGCTTCAAACAATTCAGTTACACGTGGCAAACCACCCGTGATATCCTGAATTTTTCCCATTACACGAGGAATCTTAACAATAGATTGTCCTTTTACTACTTTTTGCTCATCACTAACATCAATAAAGGCACCTACTGGTACGTTATATGAACGAAGTGTTTCACCCAAAGAGTCTACAATTTTAATTGCAGGAACTTCTTTCTTGTTTTTAGCCTCGATAACAACAAACTGCTCATGTCCTGTTTGTTCATCACGCTCTACACGATAAGTTTTACCTTCAACAATGTTTTCAAATTCAATAGAACCGTCAAACTCAGTAATAATCGCTGCGTTATATGGATCCCAATCACAGATTTTATCTCCTTTCGTAATCATAGCACCATCCTCTACATAAAGAGCAGCACCATACATGATATAATTAGAAGATAAAACACGATTAGTTTTAGTATCAATAATACGAACTTCACCTGAACGAGAAATAACAACTGGCAACTCTGTTCCCTTGTCTTCGTCCTTGTACACTACTGTTCTTACACCATCAAATTCCAAGCGTCCTTCAAACTTAGAAACTAAGCTCGATTCTTCAACGGTATAAGATGCCGTACCCCCAACGTGAAACGTACGAAGTGTCAACTGTGTTCCTGGCTCACCAATAGACTGAGCAGCAATAATACCTACTGCATCTCCTCGCTCTGCCAAACGACCTGTTGCCAAGTTTTTACCGTAACATTTTAAACAAATACCACGTTTTGCTTCACAAGTCAATACCGAACGAACCATGATCATTTCAATATCACACTGATCGATCAATACAGCAGCTTCTTCAGAAATAGCTTCATCAGTAGAAGCCAACATTTCTCCAGTTTCTGGGTCATAAATGTTATGTAAAGGGTAACGACCTTCGATTCGATCACTCAAAGATTGAATGATTTTATCATTTTCAACTAAGGCCGTACGTTTAATTCCTCTTAAAGTTGGACAACTCTCAATGTTAATAACAACATCTTGAGATACATCTACCAAACGACGAGTCAAATATCCAGCATCCGCTGTTTTCAATGCCGTATCCGCCAAACCTTTACGAGCACCATGCGTAGAGATAAAATACTCTAATACCGATAGTCCTTGTACAAAGTTCGCTAATACTGGATTCTCAATAATTGCTCCACCAGTATCACCAGATTTTCTAGGTTTTGCCATCAATCCACGCAATCCACACAACTGCTTAATCTGTTGTTTAGATCCACGTGCACCAGAATCTAACATCATATATACCGAGTTAAATCCTTGTTTGTGTGATGCCATTTCATCCATCAAAACATTGGTAATCTCATTATCCGCTTGCGTCCACTCATCAATAATTTGGTTATAACGCTCATTATTAGTAATAAGACCCATGTTATAATTGTTCCAAATTTCTTCCACTTCTTCATGCGCAGTTTCCAATCGTTTTGCACGAATAGAAGGCGTAATTAAATCTGGAAGATTGAAAGACAAACCACCACGGTAAGCCCAATAGAAACCCATATCTTTAATGTCATCCAAGAAAACAGCTGTTGTACTAGTATTTGTACGTTTCAGAATGTTAGAGATAACTTTTTTCAAGTTTCTTTTTGATAATTCTTGGTTGATATATGGTACTGTTTCTGGTACTTTCTCGTTAAAGATCACACGTCCAACAGTAGTTTCAATACGTTTTCCGTAAGATAAGTTACCTTCTTCGTCTTCTGTTCTAGCACGAACTTTTATGATTGCATGTAAATCAACATTTCCTTCGTTGTATGCAATAATTACTTCTTCTGCAGAATAGAAAGCGCGACCTTCTCCTTTTACTTTTAGTTCATCCGTACTACGTTTCTCTTTTGTTAGGTAATAAAGACCTAAAACCATATCCTGAGAAGGTAGTGTAATCGGCGTACCGTTTTGAGGATTCAACATATTGTGTGCAGAAAGCATCAACATTTGAGCTTCCAAAATTGCTTGGTTACCCAATGGCACGTGAACCGCCATTTGATCACCATCAAAATCCGCATTAAATGCAGAACACACTAAAGGATGTAATTGAATTGCTTTACCTTCAATCAATGTCGGCTGGAAAGCTTGAATTGACAATCTGTGAAGCGTAGGAGCACGGTTAAGCATAACTGGGTGTCCCTTCAATACATTCTCCAAAATATCCCAAATAATTGGGTCTTTTCTATCAACTAATTTCTTAGCTGATTTTACAGTCTTAACAATACCACGTTCAATCAACTTACGGATAACAAACGGCTTGAATAACTCTGCTGCCATTCCCTTAGGAATACCACATTCGTGCAATTTCAAGGTAGGTCCTACTACAATTACCGAACGTCCAGAATAATCTACCCGTTTACCCAATAAGTTTTGACGGAAACGACCTTGCTTACCTTTCAGAACATCTGACAAAGATTTCAAAGCACGTCCACCTTCTGCTTTTACAGCATTTGACTTACGTGAGTTATCAAATAAAGAATCAACCGCCTCTTGCAACATACGCTTCTCATTACGTAAGATTACTTCAGGAGCTTTGATTTCTAATAGACGCTTCAAACGGTTGTTACGAATAATAACACGACGATATAAATCGTTCATATCCGAACTTGCAAAACGACCACCATCCAATGGCACCAATGGACGCAATTCTGGTGGAATAACTGGCAAATATTCAATTACCATCCACTCAGGCTTGTTCTCCATACGAGTATGCCCATCTCTAAACGCCTCAACTACACGCAAACGTTTTAACGCTTCCGATTTACGTTGCTGAGAGTTTTCAGTTGCTGCTTTATGACGCAATTCGTAAGCAATTGAGTCCAATTCCATGCGACTCAACAATTCTCTTACTGCATCAGCCCCCATTTTCGCAATGAATTTATTTGGATCATCATCAGCAAGCAAAAGGTTCTCTTTTGGCAAAGACTCCATGATATCCAAATACTCTTCTTCCGTAATTAAGTCTTTAACTAAACTACCATTAATTTCTCTATCCGCAATGATACCTGGTTGAATAACCACATAACGTTCGTAATAGATAATTGTCTCTAATTTTTTAGAAGAATAGCCTAGCAAGTAACCAATCTTATTTGGCAACGACTTGAAGTACCAAATATGAACAACAGGCACCACCAATTTGATGTGTCCCATACGTTCACGACGTACTTTCTTCTCTGTTACTTCAACCCCACAACGATCACATACAATACCTTTATAACGAATACGTTTGTATTTACCACAGTAACATTCATAATCCTTTACAGGACCGAATATACGCTCACAAAATAGCCCGTCACGTTCTGGTTTGTAAGAACGGTAGTTAATGGTCTCTGGTTTTAAAACCTCACCATAAGAACGCTCTAAAATAGCATCTGGCGAAGCCAAACTTAATACGATAGATTCGAATTTAGGTTTTGTCTTAGCGTTGTAATTCTTTTTAAAAGGCATAAATCTATTTTTTTTATAATCTGCTTGTACCGTTCGAAAGCACTTGAAAGATTAAGGGCTAAAACCTTTCAAGACTTTGAGGCCTTGAAAGGTTTCTATATAAATAAGCTATTTATTGTTATTCTAAAAGCAAACAAGCCTGTTTTTATTCAAACTTGATTTCAAGGGCCAAACCTCTAAGCTCGTGTACCAGTACATTGAATGATTCTGGGATACTAGACTCAGGTAAGTTATCACCTTTTACAATTGCTTCATATGCTTTAGCACGACCAATGATATCATCCGATTTGATAGTCAATAACTCTTGCAGGATACTAGCAGCACCAAAGGCTTCTAGTGCCCAAACTTCCATCTCACCAAAACGTTGCCCACCAAATTGAGCTTTACCACCCAATGGCTGTTGAGTAATCAACGAGTAAGGTCCGATAGAACGAGCATGCATCTTATCATCTACCATATGCGCCAGTTTCAACATGTAGATTACACCAACGGTTGCTTGTTGATGGAACTGATCACCAGTTTCCCCATCGTATAAATGCGTTTGTCCGAAGTAAGGTAATCCAGCTTCTTGAACGAATTTATCAATTTGGTCTGACTTCGCACCATCAAAAATAGGTGTTGCAAACTTCATGTTTAATTTTTCACCAGCCCAACCCAAAACAGTTTCAAAAATCTGTCCAAGGTTCATACGAGAAGGTACCCCTAGTGGATTCAAAATGATATCCATTGGTGTTCCATCCTCTAAGTATGGCATATCTTCATCACGAACGATTCTAGCAACAATACCTTTGTTACCATGACGACCAGCTAACTTATCTCCTACTTTTAGTTTACGTTTTTTAGCCAAATAAACTTTAGCTAATTTTAGTACACCAGCAGGCAACTCATCACCAATCGTAATCGCAAATTTATCGCGTTTGTAGTTACTAATGATTTGGTTTACTTTGATGCTGTAGTTGTGTAACAATTGGCGAACTAATTTGTTCGTATTGTCATCGCTAGTCCAGTTAGAGTAATCTACTGCACTATAATCGATGTCTTTTAAACCACGCTCTGTAAACTTAGCACCTTTCTCAATCAATTGTTCGTTGTAGATTGATTTGATTCCTTCAGAAGTTTTACCTTCTAACAAAACCAATAGTTTAGTTACTAAGTTATCTTTTAGATTTCCAAGTTTACCATTAAAATCGCCATCTAATTTAGATAGTAATTTCTTATCCATTGCTTTTTGTACTTTATCTTTCTTCGCACGCTTGAACAAACGTTTGTCGATGATAACACCTTTAGTAGAAGGAGAAGCTTTCAAAGAAGCATCTTTTACATCTCCTGCTTTATCACCAAAGATAGCACGTAGTAATTTTTCTTCTGGAGTTGGGTCAGACTCTCCTTTTGGAGTAATCTTACCTACAATGATATCACGCTCTTTAATCCAAGCACCAATACGAATCAACCCGTTTTCATCTAGGTTTCTAGTCGCATCTTCACTTACATTCGGAATATCATTTGTAAACTCTTCTTCTCCTAGTTTTGTGTCACGAACATCCACTTCAAATGCCTCAATATGCAAAGAAGTAAAGATATCTTCACGTACAACACGCTCAGAAAGAACAATCGCATCCTCAAAGTTATACCCTTTCCAAGGCATAAAGGCTACTTTTAAGTTTTGTCCTAAAGCCAATTCACCACTTTGTGTAGCATAACCTTGACAAAGTACTTTACCCAAATGTACACGCTCTCCTTTTGCCACGATTGGCTTCAAGTTGATACATGAATTTTGGTTTGTTCTTCTAAACTTAACCAAGTCGTATGTTGTGTAATCATCATCAAAAGATACCGCACGTTCTTCATCGGTACGATCGTATTTGATAATAATCTTAGTAGCATCTACATAATCAACAACTCCGTCTCCTTCTGCGTTAATTAACATTCTAGAGTCACGCGCAACTTTTCCTTCCAAACCAGTTCCAACGATTGGAGACTGAGGTTTTAGTAAAGGTACTGCTTGACGCTGCATGTTTGATCCCATCAATGCACGGTTGGCATCATCATGAGACAAGAACGGAATTAAAGAAGCCGAAACACCTACAATTTGGTTCGGAGAAATATCAATAAACTCAATTTCATCTGGGCTTAATACAGGGAATTCACCATGTTGACGACACTTAATACGGTCTGTCGCAAATTCTCCTTTAGTATTTAGCTTAGCATTTGCTTGAGCGATAATTTTGTAATCTTCTTGTTCTGCTGACAAGTACTGAGGGTTATTAGTGAAATCTACACGAATACCATCTAAAATAGGACGGTAAGGAGTTTCAATAAAGCCCATTTTATTGATCTTAGCATGTACACAAAGTGTAGAAATCAGACCAATATTCGGACCC
Source organism: uncultured Aureispira sp. (assembly GCA_937942475.1). Taxonomy (GTDB): domain Bacteria; phylum Bacteroidota; class Bacteroidia; order Chitinophagales; family Saprospiraceae; genus Aureispira. The sequence continues at coordinate 14,339 of CALDEP010000174.1, read as the reverse complement.
TCAGGAGTTTCAATCGTACACAAACGACCATAATGAGAGTAATGAACATCACGTACTTCAAAACCTGCACGCTCTCTAGAAAGACCTCCTGGTCCTAATGCAGAGATACGACGTTTATGCGTAATTTCAGAAAGAGGGTTCGTTTGATCCAAGAACTGAGACAACTGACTAGTACCAAAGAAAGAATTGATAACAGAAGACAGTGTACGAGCATTGATCAAATCAACTGGTGTAAAGACCTCGTTATCACGAACGTTCATACGTTCACGAATAGTACGAGCCATACGAGCCAAACCTACTCCAAACTGAGAATATAGTTGTTCTCCAACAGTACGTACACGACGATTGCTCAAATGATCAATATCATCAATTTCCGCTTTTTGGTTAATCAAACGAACCAAATATATTACGATTTCGATAATATCTTCTTTTGTCAATACACTGACGTCACGACTAGTGTTTAACTCTAGCTTTCTATTGATTTTATAACGACCAACATCTCCTAGGTTATAACGCTTGTCAGAGAAGAATAATTTTTCAATAATACCTCTTGCTGTTTCCTCATCCGGTGGATCAGAACCACGCAATTGGCGATAGATATGTTGAACAGCCTCAATTTCAGAGTTTGAAGTATCTTTTTGTAGAGTGTTATAGATTACAGAATAATCTTCTTCTATATTCTCTTTTTGTAGGATTACACTCTCTACATCTACTTCAAGAACATCTTCAATATTAGTGGCGTCTAGAATAACATCACGTTCCAAGATAACCTCAATACGTTCAATAGAAACAACCTCACCAGTATCTTCATCTACGAAGTCTTCTGTCCAGTTGCGCAAAACACGAGCAGCTAATTTTCTACCCAAGTTTGCCTCTAAAGAATCGCGAGTAGCAGGAATTTCATCTGCTAAACCAAATAGATTCAAGATATCTTTGTCTCCATCATAACCGATAGCACGTAACAAAGTAGTTACAGGAAACTTTTTCTTACGGTCGATGTATGCATACATAACAGAGTTAATGTCAGTAGCAAATTCCATCCATGCACCTTTGAAAGGAATTACACGAGCAGAATAAATCTTTGTACCATTAGGGTGACGGCTTTGACCGAAGAATACACCTGGCGAACGATGTAATTGAGAAACGATAACACGCTCAGCACCATTAACAACAAAGGTACCTTTAGGTGTCATATATGGGATATTTCCCAAAAATACATCTTGAACAGTTTGTTCAAAATCCACGTGTTCTTCATCATTACAAGAAAGACGCAATTTTGCTTTTAGAGGGACACTATATGTCAGACCTCGCTCCATACACTCTTCAATAGAGTATCGTGGAGGGTCAATAAAATAGTTCAAAAATTCTAAAACAAAGATATTACGGGCATCTGTGATAGGAAAATTTTCCTGAAACACTTGATAAAGACCTTCGTTGATTCTGCTTTCAGGAGTTGTTTCTAGTTGAAAAAACTCCTGAAAAGATTTCACTTGGATTTCTAAGAAATCAGGATATTGATCCTCATGCTTAATTTTTCCAAAACTATGTCTTGTATTTTCAGGTGCACCGCGATGGCGTGTATTGTTAAGAGATGACATGAAGCTAATTTTATAAAGTTACGACGCAGAAATAGAATATTAAATTCCAACTAATGGCATTGCACTAATCGGCAATATTCTACTAAAGTAAAACAGGAAAATCCGACTTTTGTCAGATTATTAATAGAGCAATAGGCTTAGCTACCATAGGGTAACTAAGCCTACACTTATATCTAAAAGTATAGTGTATACGTAGATATCACCAAACTTTTATTATTTCAACTCTACTTCAGCACCTACCGCTTCTAGAGCAGCTTTTAAGCTTTCAGCATCTTCTTTAGGAGCAGCTTCTTTAATAGCACATGGAGCACCATCAACAAGTTCTTTTGCTTCTTTTAGACCAATACCTAATAGAGTTTTGATTTCTTTAACAACTTTCAATTTAGCAGCACCTGCTGATTTCAACATTACGTCAAATTCAGTTTTTTCAGCTTCAGCTTCTCCGCCTCCACCAGCACCACCAGCAACAACTACAGCAGCAGCTGCAGCAGGCTCAATACCGTAAGTATCTTTAAGAACGTCAGCTAGTTCTTTAACTTCTTTTACTGTCAAGTTTACTAGCTCTTCTGCTAATTTAGTTACATCAGCCATTTTAATTATCGTTTTAAATTTCCTAAGAAATAAGTTTTTTTAATAAAATATTCATGAAATAATTCTGTGTGGAAGCATAGAATTTATCTCAATAAAAAGTTGTTTGTAACAATCCACAACTGTACTTAGAGCATAACTGCTATTCTTCTCCGCGACTCTCCAAGGTTTTAAGCAATCCTGCGATTGTACTTCCACCTGATTGTAAAGCACCGACAACGGTTTTTATTGGAGATTCTAACAATAGAATGATGTCTCCGATAAGCTCTTCTTTAGATTTGATACTAACTAAAGCATCAAGTTCTTCTTCACCAACATAAACTTCAGATTCAATAAAAGCAGCTTTCAAAAGAGGTTTCTCTTTATTTTCTTCTTTTCTAAAACCTTTGATTAATTTGGCTGGAGCATTACCAGTTTCAGTGAACATTAATGCAGAAGCACCTTTAAGAACACCAAAAATATCTTCGTAGTTCTGTTCGTTTTTTTCTGCTGCTTTTTCCAAAGCTTTTCTGATCAAGGTATTCTTAACTACTTTTAGTTGAATATCTTGAGCAAAACATGTTCTTCTTAATTTATTTACTGTTTCAACGTTTAGTTCAGAGCAATCTGTTACATAGAAGTATTTGCTATCTTCAAATTTCACAGCTAACTCTTCAATAACTAACGTTTTTTCTGCTTTTGTCATTTTATATTAATTTTTAAAGCTTGATCAAAAGAGTTTGCCAATTATTTCAATTTGGTACTAATAGCAACACCTGGACTGCAAGTTGTAGCCGTTGTAATCGTCTTCATGTAAATTCCTTTAGCAGAAGAAGGCTTCATTTTAGTCAATGTGTTTAATACTTCCTTTGCATTATCATGCAACATATCTGCCGTGAAAGAAACACGACCAACAGATGTGTGAACAATACCGTATTTGTCAACACGGAAAGAAGTTTTACCTTTTTTAATAGAACTAATTGCATCTCCCAAACTTTGACCAGCTGTAACAACTGTTCCAGATTTTGGGTTTGGCATAAGACCACGAGGTCCTAATACTCTACCTAGACGACCAAGCTTTGGCATTACGTTCGCCATTGCAACAATAACATCCATCTCTAACCAACCACCTTGCATTTTAGTAAGGTACTCATCTAAACCTACATAGTCAGCACCAGCAGCTCTTGCTTCTTCCTCTTTATCAGGAGTACAAAGTGCTAATACCTTTTTGTCTTTACCTGTACCGTGAGGTAAGGTAATGGTACCACGAAGGTTTTGGTCAGCTTTACGTGGATCAACACCCAAACGGATGTGAAGGTCCACGGACGCATCGTATTTCGCAATGTTGACGTCTTTTACAAGAGCCATTGCTTCCTCTAGGGGATAGAGCTTACCAGCTTCAATTTTCTTTTCTGCTTCTGCTCTTTTTTTAGTAACTTTTCCCATTTTAATAATTAAATTTTCTAAATAGATAAACGAGGTTAGTATTATCTATCTTTTAATAGAATTGTTTCTTCAAGTGCTGTTGCACTTGCTCATTCATTAAACTAGTTTTCCCAAGGAGCTGTACCTTTGACGTTAATTCCCATGCTTCGAGCCGTACCTGCAACCATTTTCATACCAGACTCAACTGTAAAACAGTTAAGGTCAGGCATTTTGTTTTCGACGATTTCCTTTACTTGATCCCAAGTAACTGAACCCACCTTGTTGCGATTTGACTGATCAGAACCACTTTTTAAACCTGCAGCGTTCAATAACTGAACAGCAGCTGGAGGGGTTTTGATTTCAAAGCTAAAAGATTTGTCTTTGAATACAGTAATGATGACAGGCAAAACTTGACCCATTTTATCTTGAGATTCTGCGTTAAAACGCTTGCAGAATTCCATGATATTAACACCCTTAGCACCTAATGCTGGACCTACTGGTGGAGCTGGATTAGCTTGTCCTCCTTTTACTTGTAGCTTAATAAACGTTTCGACTTCTTTTGCCATTACTTACAAATATTTAAGAGTTTTTTTCAACTTGCATAAAGTTCAATTCAACCTCAGTCTCTCTACCAAATACTTTGGTAATGATTGTGAGTTTTTTCTTTTCTTCATTCACATTTTTGACTACACCAGGGAAATCTTTGAAAGGACCATCTGTTACTTTCACGTCTTCTCCTTCTAAGAATGGATCTGCTAGAGATTCACCCGTTTCAGAAGATTCGTCAACTTTGCTTAGAATTCTTGTAATTTCGTGATCTCTCATTGGAGTAGGATTCTTCTTTCCTAAAAAATGAATCACGTCCTTAATAGAAGTCATTGCTTGAATAACATTGCCATTCAAAGCAGATTTCATACCTGTAGGTGTATTTCTTACTACTGCTTCCACAAGGATATAACCAGGTGTAAGCGTACGTTCTTGGATTACTTTTTTGCCACTACGAATTTTGTAAACCTTTTCAGTAGGGACAATAATGTTCGGCACAACATCTCTCCAACCATTACGGTCTATTTCTAAATCCAAACGTTCTTTGATTTTACGTTCTTTATTAGAAACCACCCTCAAGCAATACCATTTCGTTTCTACCGAGCCCATAATCGCAAATTTATTCTTGTAATAATCTTAATATAAAATACCTAATACATTAACCCAGACAAAGTCCATCAATGCAATTAGACATGCTAAAAATACAGAACCTGCAATAACAACAACTGTTGTCTTTTGCAATTCAGCCCATGTAGGCCAAGTTACCTCTTCGGTAAGTTCTCTCATGCTGCGTTTAATATAATCCATTGTTACTAATGTGAATTCTAAATGAAGAATAGCACGGGTGGAGGGACTCGAACCCCCAGCCCTCGGTTTTGGAGACCGATGCTCTGCCAATTGAGCTACACCCGTAAGTGAAGGGTTAAGCAAAAAGATGCTCAACCCTTCTTTTATATTTCAAAAGATCAATGATCTTTTATTAATCAAGAATTTCAGTTACTTGACCAGCACCTACTGTACGTCCACCCTCACGGATAGCGAAACGTAGACCCTTCTCCATTGCGATTGGAGCGATCAATTCAACTGTAATAGTCAAGTTATCACCTGGCATTACCATTTCTACATTTTCAGGTAGTTGGATAGCACCAGTTACATCAGTTGTACGGAAGTAAAACTGTGGACGGTAACCGTTGAAGAAAGGTTTGTGACGACCACCTTCATCTTTACCTAACACATATACTTCACAAGTAAACTTAGTGTGCGGCTTAACAGAACCTGGCTTACAAATAACCATTCCTCTCTTAAGTGCTTCTTTTTCAATTCCACGTAGTAATAAACCAGCGTTGTCACCAGCTTCACCACGATCCAAGATCTTACGGAACATCTCAACTCCTGTAATAGTAGAAGTCAATGGTTTCTCATCTGGATCTCTCATTCCGATAATATCTACAGGGTCACCTGTATTGATAATACCACGCTCAATACGACCAGTTGCAACTGTACCACGACCTGTGATAGAAAATACATCTTCAATCGGCATCAAGAAAGGCTTATCTACATCACGAGGAGGCAATGGAATATCAGCATCTACAGCAGCCATCAATGCTCTGATTTGCAATACAGCGTCAGCGTCACCTTCTAATGCTTTAAGAGCAGAACCAGCGATCACAGAACAATCTTCGAATCCGTAAGATTCTAAAATTTCTTGTGCTTCCATTTCTACTAACTCTAACATTTCTGGGTCATCAACAAGGTCAACCTTGTTCATAAACACAACAATCTTAGGTACACCTACTTGACGAGCAAGTAAGATATGCTCACGAGTTTGTGGCATAGGACCATCTGTAGCCGCAACTACAAGAATAGCACCATCCATTTGTGCAGCACCTGTTACCATATTCTTCACATAATCGGCGTGACCTGGACAGTCAACATGCGCATAGTGACGATTTTCAGTTTCGTATTCAACGTGAGCAGTATTAATAGTAATACCACGTTCTTTTTCCTCTGGTGCAGAGTCAATAGTTGAATAATCTTTTTTCTCAGCAAGACCATCACCCGCTAGAACATTAGTTATTGCAGCAGTAAGAGTGGTCTTACCATGATCCACGTGTCCAATTGTACCAATATTTACGTGGGGCTTCGAGCGATCAAACGTTTCTTTAGCCATGGTTAGTCTAGATAATTAAAAAGTTCTAAAATATTTTTTGAAAAATAGAAATACTACTTTTCTGCCAAGTTCTCGAGCCAACGAGCAGAATTGAACTGCCGACCCCCACCTTACCAAGGTGGTGCTCTACCCCTGAGCTACGTTGGCAAAATTGTCAAAAAATTAATATTCTCATAATACAAACAAATAAAGGGAATGAACCATTCCCTTTTCTCTGTTTATACTTGAGCGAGAGACGAGACTCGAACCCGCGACCGTTAGCTTGGAAGGCTAATGCTCTACCAACTGAGCTACTCTCGCTTATAAAAAGCGAATTTTGTGGGGGTGGTAGGACTCGAACCTACTCAGACGTAGTCACCAGATTTACAGTCTGGCCCGGCTCTCCAACTCCGGCGCACCCCCATTCAATGGATCTTCATCCTATTGAAAAATTCTTGCATATTTTTTAAAAGAGCCGATGGAGGGACTCGAACCCACGACCTGCTGATTACAAATCAGCTGCTCTAGCCAGCTGAGCTACATCGGCTTAAAAAAAAGGTTATGCATTGCCTTTCTTAAAACTGTTTAGAAGAAGTTGCTCCCTCTAAGCGAATGCAAATATACAAGCTTTTTTTTATTCTCCAAACTTTTTCAAAAAAAAAGTTGTTTTTTTTTTAAATATTTTTCTTGTCCTTGTATTTGATCAACTGGCGACGTAGAGATGAAGCACCTAAATCTATAGACTCCTCAAACGATTTACTGGTCTCTTTTGCTACCAAAGTAGAGCCTGGAACTTTTAATTTTATCTCAGCTACTTTATCTTGAACCTGTCCTGTTTTTTCTAATTTTAGAAAAACATCTGTACTAACGATATTATCATAGAACGTATCTAACTTCCCTAATTTTCTGTCAATAAATTCTATTAATTTCGTGTCTGCATCAAAATTAACTGCTTGCGTGCGAATCTCCATAGACTATTTGTTTTTTTTAAATTGGTAAATCTTTTTCTGTTGTTAAAACAAAAAGAAGGAATATCTAGTTCAGTCTTTTTGTTCCTTTCTTATATTTCCAAGCTCTACTTAAAGGCAGCCTTACTGGATAAACCATTATAAAACAGCCGCTCATCTAGAACTTTTTTTTTTACTTTTTCACATTCTCAAGAAATTACTAGAAACCTCTAAAAATGTATCTCTGTACAATAAAACGGAACATTATCATTCTATGATTAGTTCCCTATAAACTTAATATTTAATGTCTGTAATTCCAAATTAAGCTAAGTCTATTTATAAATAGACAACTGCTTTTTATTTATAAAATTAACAATCTAGAAACAGTTGCTCTTAGAATGTTATCAGATTTATAAAATTCCAAGAAATACATCTAAAAAGGCTATCTTTGATTTTATTAATTAAGAAGTTGTTTTAAAACAAATCAAGATATGCCAATGAACTGGTTAGCTACACTATATGCGTTCTTTTTCATCTTAGTCATTGCCTGTTCTGGTGATCAAGTCAAAGACTTAGAAGATATTAAATTACAAGATGAAGTAGGGATTGAGCGTGCCGAAGGTGTGGAATTATTATACAGCGACTCAGCAATTGTTCGAGTTGCCATTCATGCGCCAGTACTTTTGCGTTATGTTGCAAGAGACACGCCCAAACAGGTGTTTCCAGAGGGAATTGATGCTGATTTTTATAATGAGCGTCATATTCAAACCAGTAAGATGATTGCTAATTATGCGGAACAATTTCAGAAAGAGCGAAAAGTCTATCTTCAAGATAGCGTTCGTATTTGGAACAGCAAAAATGAATTATTAGAAACAGATGAATTGATCTGGGATGAACCCGCTAAACAAATTTCTTCTACCAAATATGTAAAAATCACTACTCCAACACAAATTATAGAAGGAATAGGATTCAAATCTAATTTAGAATTTACAGCTTGGGAAATTTATCAAGTGCATGGTCAAATAGAGCAAAAAAATATGATCGCTACGCCCTTCTAATAATCTTTCAACAAACCTTCTTCCAACCAATCGGCTAGTGCTTGTCGGTTACTAGGGTACAAAATTCTTTTTTGATCGTTTGGGTTTTGAATGTTTCCTACTTCTATAAAAATGGGCAGCGGCTTTACTTCTCTAAGCATGTGCAAATCTCTAGGGGTTACCGTTCCATGATATTCTCCTGATTTTCGGTTGACAGCATACTTATTCTTCATTGTATGGTGCAATTTAGAAGCCAGTGCTTTCCCTCCTTGACTAGTTGGGTAATAATAAAAGAACAAATCAATGCGCTTAGATTTCACTCTTGAATCAATATGCAATTCAATCATGCGCTGATACTCCACGCCTCTCTGTCTGTTTTGTTCGTACAATTCATTAATAATATCCGAACGCTGCGTCAAACGAGGTTTTTGAGAAACAGGAATAACGTCATTGGGCCAACAACGTTCATCTATATCTGGTTTTAGGTATTCTTGGTTTCGGATACCATCGTTTTTATCTCGAACAATGAAATATACAATCGCTCCATGTTCGATCAAATTGCGGGCTAAACGCAAGGAAATATCATAGGCATATTCATCTTCACAAAGGTTTTTTCCATTGAATTTGCCCATCGCGCCAGGATCGGGTCCTCCATGTCCTGAAACGATGTAATAAACAGCTCCTGCTAATTTATTATCCTTGAGTGGGACATTGGCGTATTCTTTTCCAAAGATTGGAAAATTTCGATTCTTAGGCACAAATTTAGAAACATCTAGCGGGCAATATTTCATGTGGTGTGGCACCCAAAGTTCTCTTGTTCCTCGTCTAAAATCACTTGCCTTATACCCTAATTCAACCATCAAATCGTTGTAACGTTCTACTTGCTTGGCACTTTGCCAATCTTTGATATTAGCGGTTGTACGTATTGATTTTTGATTGTAACGATATTTCCGAATGGGTAATTTATAGGTCTTGCCTAGTTTTAGGCTAGAGTTTTTCTTTAGCCCATTTAATTTACAGAACTGCTCCAAAGAGCAAGTGCTACGATCTAGATGATAACGTCCTAATAAAACATAAATACCGTCTCCTTTTTTGGCTACAGCTTTGATGTATTCCTTTTTAGACTGACCAAACGATTCTGTTGCAGTCATTAATAAACAAAAGGAAAAGAATAAAATAATTGTATAGAGGTATTTATTAGACATTTTTTGTAGATGAGGAGGTTAGAGTTCTTGTGTATAAAGTATAGTCGCATTCTTACTAACTGAAAAACACGTACCAAATTGCCAAATTAAGGATTTATTAGACTTGTACAGAAATAATTCTAAATAAATTTAGAATCCACAAAAAATTTCAGCCTATTTCTATGCAAGCTATTAAGCGTTCGCTACATTTGTCTTTTAATTTCTTGTTATATTCTCTATACAAAGTACTTTTATTAATACAATCTACTTCAGAATGAGTTTATAAGGATTCCAATTTATAAGAAAACAATCAACAATGGATAATAAAGAACCTATTTCAGATCCTACTCCAGAGAAGGATGCTCCTGTTAATTTTATAGAATATGTATTTTTCTTTTTAAGAGGGCTTGCAATGGGTGCCGCAGATGTTGTCCCTGGTGTTTCGGGAGGAACAATTGCTTTTATTACAGGTATTTATGAACGCTTGTTGAATGCGATTAAATCCGTTAATCCTACGGCATTACGAATTTTATTCAAAGAAGGGATTCCTGCTGCTTGGAAACATGTTGATGGTAGTTTCTTAGCGTCTTTATTTGCGGGAATTGTAGTTAGTTTAGTTTCTCTATCCAAGATTTTAAAATGGTGTTTAGACATTTATCCTCAACTGCTTTATGCTTTTTTCTTTGGCTTGATCATCGCTTCTAGCATTTATATTATCAGGCAGGTAAAAGACTGGAATGCCACTACGATTGTAGGTTTGTTGATTGGTGCTGCGATTGCTTATACGATTACGATTCTTGCCCCAACAGAAGCACCTAATAACTATTGGATGGTCTTCTTGGCTGGATCCATTGCTATCTCTGCTATGATTTTGCCTGGTATTTCTGGTAGTTTTATTTTATTGTTAATGGGCATGTATAGACACGTACTTAATGCAGCTACAGGGCTTGACATTGGCTTTTTGTTGGTTTTCATAGCGGGTTGTCTTGTTGGATTGTTGTCTTTTTCCCATTTGCTGTCTTGGGTCTTCAAAAATTATAAAAATATTGCTTTAGCCGTACTTTCTGGGTTTATGGTTGGTTCTTTGAATAAAGTTTGGCCTTGGCAAAATGTCCTAAAAACTAGAGTTGATAGTCATGGAAACACCGTTCCATGGATAAAAGAAAGTGTTCTGCCTTCTAGCTATAATGGAGATACTTATATGCTTTATTGTGTTCTTTTATTAATCATTGGATTTTCCATTGTTTTTGTCTTAGAACGTCTAGGAAAAAACTCAACTGAAGGCTAACATGAAACGATTTGGTCTAATTGGACGGCATTTGCAACATTCTTTTTCGCCTGCTTATTTTGCTCATAAATTTAAGCAAGAAGGTATTCTTGACTGTGCTTATGAATTGTTTCCACTTGCCCAAATCGAAGATTTTAAAGCATTATTACAAAAAGCCCCAAACTTAGCGGGCTTAAATGTTACCATACCTTACAAACAAGCTATTATTCCTTTTTTGGATACCTTAAGCCCACAAGCCTTACAAATTGGTGCGGTTAATACCATTCAATTTATAGAAGGAAAACTCATCGGGCACAATACCGATGTTTATGGTTTTCAAACTTCATTAGAAAAAGTACTGCCTGCTACTCCATTTCATTCTAAAGCTTTAATTTTAGGAACAGGCGGCGCCTCTAAGGCGGTTGTTTATGCCCTTCAACAATTGAACATTTCTTATCAATATGTGTCTAGAGTTCCAACAGAGGATGCTTTAAGTTATGAAATGCTTTCCCCAGAATTACTACAAGAACATTTAATTATTATCAATACCACTCCCCTGGGAATGACTCCTAATATAGAGACTTGTCCTTTCTTGCCTTATTCAGCAATTGGTCAAGAACATATTCTGTTTGATTTGGTTTATAATCCTGAACAAACTTTATTCCTAAAAAAAGGAGCAAAACAAGGTGCAAAAACCAGCAATGGTTTAGAAATGTTGCACCTACAAGCTGAGAAGGCTTGGACTATTTGGACTACAAATAATGTCGCTTTATAATACTATTAAAAACAAGAACATCTAATATTATGGCTAAAGTTGATTTTTCGGATACAGGTATCGCTTTTGAGCGCAAATCCGATAGAGAGTTAAAAGAAACTGCTTTTTTGTTTAAAATGATGAACAACAGTCATTTGGTCGAGTTTGGTAGTCACATGACTTTATGGGCTTTGAAACTGAGGTTGCCCATTAAAGGAATTATCAAGAAAACTATTTTCAAGCAGTTCTGTGGTGGAGCAACCTTTGAGGAGTGTAATAAAAGTATTCAAGAGTTGGCAGCATACAATGTTGCTGCTATTTTGGATTATGGGGCTGAAGGAAAAGAAGACGATGCTGCTTTTGATATTACCGTAAAAGAGTCGATCAAATCGGTCCGTTTTGCTGCCGAGCACGACACCGTTCCTGTTGTTAGTTGTAAAATAACAGGTTTAGCTCAAAATGATTTGCTAGAAAAAATTACAGCTAAAAAGGAGCTTTCTGAAAAAGAAGAAGCCACTTATCAAAAGGCTTTGGGGCGTTTGGACATTATTTGCAAGGAAGCTTACCAACTAAAAGTAGCCTTGTTTATTGATGCTGAAGAAAGTTGGATTCAAGGTGCTATTGATGATATGACAGATGTTATGATGGCACGTTATAACAAGAAATACATCACGGTTTACAATACCTTTCAGATGTATCGCCATGATCGTTTAGATTTCTTAAAAAAATCCTTTGCCTTGGCGCAGGAAAAAGGATTTATTTTGGGTGCAAAACTGGTTCGTGGTGCTTATATGGAAAAAGAACGCCTACGTGCCGAAACTAAAGGTTACGCCTCTCCTATTCAGCCAGATAAAGCTGCTACTGACAAGGATTATAATGCTGCTGTGAAGTTTTGTGTGGAAAATTACGAGCGTATTGGTTCTTGTGTTGCCTCTCATAATGAGTATAGTACGCAATACCAATTGGAGTTGATGGAAGAAATGAATATCCCTAAGAATCATCTTCATTTCAACTTTTGTCAGTTGTATGGCATGAGTGATAATTTGACCTTTAATTTGGCTAAGGCAGGTTATAATGTCGCTAAATATATCCCTTATGGTCCTGTCAATGATGTGATTCCTTACTTGATTCGTCGGGCGCAGGAAAACTCAGCAGTAGATGGTGAAGTGAGCCGTGAAAGGGGCTTAATCAACAAAGAATTACAACGCAGAAAAAAGGCTTAGTTAATAAATATGGTTCTTTTACAAACTTCTCACGCAGTAAATCGTGTAGAGTTTTCAATTATAGGTAACTCTACACGAGTTGCAAAAGAACGATAAATATTAGAAGCCTAAGTCTTGGTAAAACGTTAAAGTTTCTTGCTCTAAGCCCTCAATGTTGACTTCTATTTCGTTTAAAATAGTGAGTAGGCAAGTAATTCGAGCTTCTGTTTTGTAGAACTTATTAACAACAATTGTTTTTCGTTCGTTTACAATACAATACCCAGAATTAAAGTGTCCTTTTTCGTAAATAATCTTATAACCAACTTCTTTAAACAAGTTTTCTAACTTTTTTAAATTAGCTGGTGTATATTTGAGCTTATTTTTAGCCATGTTTATAGTCTTAATACTGCTTGTTTTGAGCTTTGATGATCGCTTAAAATATTGGTAGATAGATGGGCTAAAGTGTTATATTTTTTTCAAAAAAGCAAATTTCCAATGAAATTATCAGTGATTATTCTTTTCTTACTTTGTGGGGTTCTACATACTTTATCTGCTCAAAATGATGAAGAAGGGCGGTTTACAGCTAGTATTGTTGTTGGTGCTAATTTTTCACAAATTGATGGGGACGAAGATGCCGCTTACAGCAAAGTCGGTTTTAATGGTGGTGCTAGAGGTGGTGTTCGTTTTGGAGACCGCATGGAGTTGTGCACCGAAATTCTCTTCTCTCAAAAAGGGAGTTACATCAAAAGCATTGACAAGACTTATCATTTGAATTATATGGAGGTGCCGCTTTTATTTTATTATAAAGACTGGGAAGCTGAGGACAAAAAGAATCGCAAATACATGCGTGTCATGATTGGTGGAGGCTTCTCTTACAGCCGTTTACTGAACGCCAACATTAAACAATATGGAACGAACTTAGAAGAGGGGCAACCTGGTTTCGCCAAATTCTTGAGCAATGATTTGATGTTTATGATAGATGCCAATATCTTTTTTACTAGAAACTGGGGGCTTAATGTTCGTTGGGCTCGTTCGCTTCTTACAATTGTAGAACAACCTATTCGTCAGAATATTAGCTATGCAATTAATCGCTCTATTATTGTACGGGTCTTGTTTCGTTTTTAGATTTTAACTCAGGCAAATGGAATTTGAACAATTTGAACTTTATGCAGAAGAATTGGCAAACTCCTTAACACATGGTGTTGGAGGCGTATTGTTTTTGGTCTTGTGTCCATTATTAATTTCGACGGCCGTTCAAACTAAAAAAGCAGGAAACATGATTGGTGCTTGTTTCTTTTCTTTTGGCTTGCTTGCTGTTTATTTCTCTTCGACCATTTTTCATGCGATTTCGCATCAATTCACAAAAGAGGTCTTGCAATATTTTGACCTCTTGTCTATTTATTTTCTAATTTCAGGTACTTACACGGCTTATATTTTAGTCTATTTTAAAAACAAGCTGGGCTTCATTCTTTTAGCTGCCATTTGGATCATTTCAGTTCTAGGAATCAACTTTGCCATCTTTATTCCTGACTTACCCCCGATTTACTCTTTATTATTGTATTTGATGTTAGGCTGGATTGGTATTGTACTAATAAAACCTTCCATTAGTAAAGTCTCTAAGAATGTTTTGGGGCTAATCGTTCTTGGAGGGCTGTCTTATACG
>CALDEP010000173.1 GCA_937942475.1 uncultured Aureispira sp. | reverse complement strand
TATTAAGAACCCGAAATTTACTCCTTGAACCTTTGTTTTAATTTTTAATGTTGAATGCTTAATTTTTAATGCTAATTCTATTATAAAGCATTCAACATTAAAAATTAAGCATTCAACATTCAGAACAAGTTTATGCAGGAGTATTAATTTTTTACTTCCTTAATTATTTTTTTGCGTAACATGAATTACTAAGCAACTTCAAGTATTATTTTTCATCAAAACAAGAACCATGCAACAGCTAAAGTTTTGGACGTTTAGTCTTGCTTTTTTATTAATAACAATGCCTTTAATGGGGCAGAACATTACAGCACATACAGCATTTCATAGTACAAAAGCGAAAAAGACCGTCAATGTTGACGAAGACCTTTATTTACGTTTTACTTTAGGTAAGTCCTTGGAAAGTATCTTAATGGAACGAGGAAGTGAGGGCATTCGCACGGTATATGGAGTCTTGAAAGTTGATTTTGATGGCTTAGAATTTATGACAGATATTTTCCCCATTGCTTATACTGAAACAGCCTCTATTCAAGAATTTGACTTGGCTTTAAGCCTTGTTATGAAGGAATTTCAGGCTTTAGCTAGAGAAAGGCAAACGGAATGGACTGGAAAAGACGACTTATTAATAAACGTTTTAGGACAACCTAACAATCCTTTAAACTGTTGGATGAGGGCGATTGCTGCTAGTGCTGTGCCAGAAGAAACACATGCTGTAAAAGTAGCATTTTATGTCTTGGGTAGTACAAGAGAATCATATACTCGCACGGCAGCTGTTGCTACAGGGGAATTTGATGTAAAAGTAGGCAAAGCTGCTTTGTTGCCTTTGTATGGCACTAGAATTCCTGCTTTGTACAAACCTGTATTGGATAATGGGATTGTAGATGCTTTACATCAGAAAAATGTAACCAATATATTGTGGTCTACCAAGTTCATTCAACCCAAAAAAGCAGACACAAAGTTACTGAAAACTTCTTTTAACGTAGAAGAAAAAGAAATTCAAGGACGCATCTATTTGTCTAAGTCCGTTCGTAATCTAGCTGCAAGTGTAGGCAATAATAAAGCTTGTACATTTAACATAGATTATTATTTAGATGGCAAGCTGGTTCGAGAGGCAAAGATGTCTTTGGAGGCAGCCGTTTGTCAGAAAGAAACGACCTTACCAATTGTATTGTGGTCAGAAAAAAGTGCCGCTAATCTCCACTTTAAGGAAAGTGTTAATGAATTAACAGCAGGAGAACACGAGTTAAAAGTAGTCGTAAATTTAGATTATCAAGAAGGAAATACAACTCGTAAACTGCCAATGGCTGGCTCTATTATAACGTTGATTAAAGAATAAGAACCTTACGTTATGCACCCAAAAAAGCCTTGTAGACAAATTTATCTACAAGGCTTTTTTATATTTTGAACCCGCTGTTTTTATTTGGGTTTGACGGAAATATCAGTAATAATAATTTCTACCCGTTGATTTATACGTTGCCCTTCTTTGGTTTTATTGTCTCCAATAGGTTTACGTTTGCCATAACCCTTGTACCCCATGCGCTCTAAGAAAATGCCTTCTCTTTTTAAATAGTTAACCACATTTTTTGCACGTTGAGTCGATAATCGATCACAGTAATCATCTGGAGGTAAGCCATTGGTATGACCACCTATTTCTAGTGCTAAATTGGGGTTCTTTTCAAGAAATTGATACAACTCAAGCAAAACTCGTTCTCCACTGTTTGTTATAGAAGAAGAATCAGCAGGGAAATAAAGCTTTTCTAGACGAAACTTGTGCCCAACTTTTAATTCTTTACCTACAATATTCTCAGGTTCAAAATCACCTTTGTCCACTGTTTTGATATTTTTTGCAGAAGTATTTGGTTTTTCTTTCTGGTCCAAAGGATCTTCATTAGTCGTTGTATTGTTCTTTGGATTGGTATTGACGTTTTTTGGTGTATCCTTAGGCTCATTGATCGCAATTGGGTCCGTAGGAATTTCACAAGAAAAAATCTCAGAAGCATTATCAATCAAGACATTTCCATTATACCAAGAAAAGGTAGGTGTTTTGTAATACGCTTCAATACAGATATAGTTATACTCGCCCTCTTTGGGAGTAAATTCGAAGTCATACTTCCTCCAATCTGGATGATCAATAGGTTCTTTTATCTCATCCAACAATTCTGCACGATCACAATAACTGTTGCCACCCCAAACTCTTAAAACCAAGCCTTTGTTAAAATTAATAGGTTGACTTTGGTTTTTTCTAGTCGGACTCATGTAAATGGGCGATTTACAAGCGTGAATGCTAAACTTATAACAAGAACCTTGTTTTAAAGGATCTGTTAAACGTTGAGCCACAGCTTCCCATGTTTTGTTGTCACGACTGACCAAACCTACATAGGTTCTACCATCATGAGCAGGACGAGTAACATTAAAGCCACCATAAGGTTGAATATCAGGCGGTGATTCTTGACTGTGTCCACAGTCTGCCCAACCATCTGGAGTACGACCAGGACGAGGCTGATCTTCAAAGGATGGGTTTTCTAAATAAATTACTTGCGTTTCTTGAGCTGAACAAGTGTTGGATATTGTAACAGCAAGCAGGACAGAAAATAGTGCGGTTAATATTTTATACATATACAAATTGGTCTTTGCCTTTTGAATTGATAAAAACAAAATGTTTTTGGTTTGGATGATTATGTTATCTACTGATTCTAAAAATATGCCAAATATAAGGATACTCTTGTTTTTTGTAGTAGACTTTAATAGTACGATAACATATTATTTAACAAAAGTAACAAAGTTCTTAACGCTATTAAAATCAATTCTACAAATAACTACTAGAAAAGGATTAATGCTTCTATTTTGGAGATTTTTTTTTATTTAAGATGAATTTTGAATGAAAAAATTGGGACTTTGTACTTTAGATTTATCTTTGGGGTACTTTATAATAATAACAGGCTTGCGTGACTTTGGTTTAAAAAGGTTCTTTGATAAGTTGAAGAACCAGCGTAGCTGAATTTATAGATTTTATTATTTATAATAACGGACTTATGACTTATATAGTTAGTAATCTTTAAACTATTATTAACTCTTCCTAGTTCTCTTAACAAACTAATTTTAAAAATGCGAGTATTTAAATTTGGAGGCGCATCCATCAAAGATGCCGAATCTATTCAAAATGTAGCCAGTATTGTACGTCGTTTTCCAAACGATTCCTTAGTCATTGTCATTTCAGCATCAGGCAAAACAACCAACGCAATGGAGTTGGTTTTGAAAGCCTATTGGGAGCGAGATTTAGAAGAAATGCAAGCGGCTCTAAATAAAGTCAAAGCGCATCATAAGGCTTTGACAGATGGTTTGTTTCCAAACTTAGAGCATCCTGTTTATAATGAAATACACGATATTTTAATTGATTTAGAATGGATATTAGAAGAAGAACCACAGGATGAGTTTGATTATTTGTACGATCAAATAGTTGGAACAGGGGAGTTGTTGTCTACGACCATTGTGAGTGCCTACTTCAATGAAGTAAACTTAAAAACAACTTGGCTGGATGTGAGAGATTGCATCAAAACAGACAATACCTATAGAGATGCTAACATCAATTGGGAAGAAACAGAAGGTGCGATTAAAGAAAAAGTTCCTACTTTATTGACACAAGGTTTGGTGATCACACAAGGCTTTTTGGGAGGCACAACAGAGAATTTTACGACTACATTGGGAAGAGAAGGCTCTGATTTTACAGCCGCTATTTTTTCTTATTGTTTGGATGCGCAAGATATGTCTATTTGGAAAGATGTGCCAGGTGTACTCACAGCTGATCCTCGGTTGTTTGATCATCCCACTTTGGTGGAGCAACTTTCTTATTCCGAAGCCATCGAAATGACTTATTATGGAGCGCAAGTCATTCACCCCAAAACGATTCGCCCCTTACAAAACAAAACGATTCCTTTGCATGTAAAATCGTTTATCGATCCAGAAGGAAAAGGAACTGTTATTGGAGCTTTTGAGGACAAGAATTATCCACCTATGATTGTGGTTAAAAAAGAACAAGCCATATTGAGAATGGTTTCTAAAGATTTTTTCTTTGTCGATGAAGTTAAGTTTTCTAAGCTTTTTGAGACCTTGGCAAAGCATAGAATTAAGGTAAATATGACGCAAAACACGGCTTTAGCATTTTCTGTTTGTGTGAATGATGATGCTCAAAAAATTGAAGCCTTAATTGCTGATTTAGAAATGAATTATGAGGTTAAAAAGATAGAAGGATTGAAGTTAGTAACCATTCGCCATACTTCTGAAGCTCTTTTTGATCGAATTATTGACGCACGTAAAATCTACTTAGAAGAGAAGATAGGTTCTAATATACAGTTGGTTATGAATAAAGAAGAAATACTTTAACTCGAAATGTGTTTGGATTTTAGAAAAATAAAAAAATAAAGTGGTAAAAACGGAATCATTTTTGACTCTTATTCGTTAAAATAAAGTGTCAAAAAAATGTAACTATTAATTATTGCTGTCCTTATAGAGTGTATACTTTGTCTATGACACATGATTAACAATAATACAGACGCTTTACCGTTTTATTAACAGAACTTCACTAGAGGTCGTTTTTTTACCTAAAATAAAAAACATATATCTTAAGTATGAAAAAAGCAATGCTATTTCTTGCACTACTATTAACCGCAAGCGCCACTTTTGCACAAAAAGAATCTGACAAAACATTAGTAAAAACAATGGATCCTAAAGGGACCTCTTCGATTAACTTTGATTTTAGAAACAAAGGAGTAGAGTCAGCACCTTGGGATGAACAGTTTATTCGTGTAGAATTAGAAATTACTGCAAATTTTCCAGAAGCTGTTCTAGCACAGTTGGTAAAAGCAGGACGTTATACCTTGTCTTCTGAAATTGATGGTGAAAGCTTTACCATTAAGGCGAATAACTTAGATAAGTCCGTTTCAATTGGTGGAACAGATTTAGACGATCATGTTCGTATTTTTATCAAAACACCAGGCTATTATGCTGTAGCAGATGGAGTTCTTCAAAAGAATTTCCCTGGAGGAATGGTTGAAGATGTCGTTGGTAGATCTGAAAATATGGCAGATGCTACAAAGATGATTAAGGAGATGCGCAAAATTAAAGAAAAAGTGGATGTGCAATACCGTTTTGTATACAAAAAATCTAAAGAACCAAAAGATCCTAAAAAAGCGCAAGCTACAAAAGGAAAAACAGATGGCAAAACATCTGCTGGATCTAAAGAAAATACAGGTTTTGTTCAAGATGCAAAAAAGAACTTGACGCCTGATGCTAGTCTAAAAGAAGTTAAAGCAATGTATGGTGACATTATCATTGGTGGAATGTCTTTGAATGATTTTGAAGACTAAGCTATTAGACCGATAGACTTTATCAAAATAATTTTTTCAATTCGGTTTTTTTCTCTATTTTAAGAATCATTGAGCGCTCTAGCCGTTTGAATCTTCAATAAGTGGATGCGTTCTTACACCTAAAAAATAAAATTTCAACAACATGAAAGTATTTTCTTTTTTATTAGCCCTACTTTTTACTACGTCTACTATTTTTGCTCAAAATTCAGATAAGACTTTGGTCAAAACACTGAATCCTGATAATTGTCCTAATGTACAAATTGACATTAAAAACAAAGGCATAGAATCTGCGCCTTGGGATGAAGGTACCATTCGAGTAGAATTAGAAATCAAGGCGAATGTTCCTGATGCTATTCTAGCACAATTGGTAAAAGCAGGACGTTATTCTATTGGTGGAGGAAAAGACGGTGAGACGTATATTGTTTCGGCACCAAACTTGGCAAAGACAATTACAATTGGAGGAAAAGATTTGGAAGAAGAGATTAACATTGTCGTTAAAACACCAGGTTATTTTGCTTTAAATGATGCTGGTATTTTATCTAAGGATATTAATACAGAAACGATTGCTGCTCGTTCTGAAAATGCGGAAGAAGCTGCGGAAATGATCAAAAAAATGAAATCAATCAAAGAAGATTTAAACCTGGAAATAAAGATTACTTCTACTTCTAAGTATAAAGGCGAAGTGGATTTGTCTAAATATAAAATGGTTATTGATGGTAAGGAAGTTACTGCTGACCAAATTGAATTTTAATAGACCTTACATCTTCAAAATGCATAAATGCTAGTATTTTTCTAGTAATTAAAAGTCATTTTCAATCTTATATTGAAAATGACTTTTTTTATGCTTTATATAGAAATTTCCTCTTAGCTGCTTATCTTTACAAGCTTTCAAAAAATGATTCTTTGACAAATGGTGTGGAGTTTTACAATATAGGTTACTCTATTCAGTAATGAATCAGGATATAAGTTTTAAGTAGAAAGTCGTAAGTCGTTTATTATCAAAAGAAAACATACGACTTCCTACTTAAAACTTACGACTCATATAGTTTAATAAAGATGACCCCTAAGATATTATCACACAATTTGTCAAAGAATGCAAAAAATAAGATAGTTTGTGTAGCAACAGTCCTTTCAAAAGTAGGGCTTTGCTCACAGCCAAATAAAAATTAAATGCGTTTAAAAAGTTTAGATATAAAAGGCTTCAAGAGTTTTGCTGATCGTACAGTGATTAACTTTGGAGAAGATGTGATTGGAATTGTGGGTTCTAATGGCTGCGGAAAATCGAATATTGTCGATTCTATTCGTTGGGTATTGGGAGAGCAAAAAACGAGTCAATTGCGTTCAGAAAGCATGACCAGTGTCATTTTTAATGGTACAAAAGGTCGAAAAGCGTCTGGATTGGCAGAGGTGAGTTTGACGTTTACAAACGATAAGGGAATTTTACCTTTAGAGTACCAAGAGGTTTCTATCAAAAGGATTCTTTATAAAGATGGTTCTAGTGAGTATCAATTAAATGGGATTAAATGTCGTTTGAAAGACATTTCTAATTTGTTGGTGGATACTGGAATGGGCTCTGATTCCTATGCCATTATTGCTTTGGGAATGGTGGATGACTTGTTGCAAGATAAGGACAATTCTAGACTTAAATTATTTGAACAAGCTGCTGGAATTTCTAAATACAAATCAAGAAAAAAAGAAACCTTTAGTAAGCTAAAAGCAACAGAAGCCGACTTGTCTAGGGTAGAGGATTTGTTGTTTGAAATCCAAAAGAACCTAAAAAGCTTGGAGCGTCAAGCCAAACGGGCGAAACGTTATTTTGAACTAAAAGAAGAGTATCGTCGATTAAGTTTAGAATTGAGTTACTTTAAAATCGCAGAATGCAAAGCCGTTTATAAAACCTTAGATAAGCAAATAGAGGAGGAGCATAAGAAGAAAAAAGCGCTGGACGAAGCGGTTATCAAACTAGAAAGCCAGGTGGAGCGTGGGCGAAATGGAAATTTAGATAAGGAAGCTGAATTGGCTGCGGCACAAAAAAAATTAAATAATTTAGTCGGTAAAATAAAGGGGAAGGAGAACGATCAAAAAATTCTTACCCAAAAGTCTCTATTTCTACAACAAAATAATGAAAAATTAGATGAGCGTATTGCCTCTAATCGAAAACGTCTTGCAGAGACTGAAGAAAATATAGAGTTGCAAAGTGAGCAACTAGATGAACAATATAAACTAGGCAAGGAGTTAAGTAGCCAGTTGGGCGAAGCAAAAGAGATTTTGGAGAACATTAGAAGCAAGCATGGCAATGTCAAAAAAGAGCTAGAAGGTTTTTTGATTGAGCAAAGAACGTTGAATAATGCTGTTTTTGAACAAGAAAAGAAAGCTGCTGTCCTTCAAAATCAAGAAGAATCTGCGCTAAAGAGTATGGAGCGTTTGGATCGTGTCTTGGAGCAACGGGCTTCAGAAGTATCTGGAATTACGACGCAGGCGGGACAATTGGCAAGCGCTCAAAAAGAACAAGAAGTAGCTTTAGAAAGCTTAAAAAAATCAGAAGAACTCCGCAAGAAAAAACTAGAGGAAACGGAGCAAGCGTTGGATACTGCCAAAGAAAATTTGAGTGTTAAAAATAGAAGTTTAGATTCTAAACGAAATGAGTATAAATTGCTCAAAAGTTTGGTAGAAAACATGGATGGGTTTTCTGAATCTATTAAGTTTTTGAGTAAAAATCGCTCTTGGTCAGACAATGCGCCTTTGTTGTCCGATGTATTTTATTGTCAACCAGAATATAGGGCGGCTGTTGAGAACTACTTAGAAGCTTATTTAAGTTATTATGTCGTTCAGAACTTTACAGAAGCCTTGCAAGCGATTGACTTGTTGGATCAACATCAAAAGGGAAAAGCAAATTTCTTTTTGATGGAACAATTTCCACAGGAAAAGAAAGCCAAAGAGAAGGGAACCAAAGGGATTTGGGCATTGGATGTTTTAGAATATGATGCAAAGTATCAAGCTTTAGCGGAGTATTTGTTGGGCGATGTTTATATCGTTGCCGAAAAAGTAGCGGTAGAAGAACTAAATAATGAGCGAATTTGGCTGACCAAAGATGGTAAATATACACAGCGTGGCTATTCCATTCGAGGTGGTTCTGTAGGTGCTTTTGAAGGCAAGAAAATTGGACGAAAGAAAAATTTAGAACTCTTAGAAACTCAAATTGAAAGTTTGACGGAAGTCGCACAAGTCTTAGAAAATGAAGTCAAAGACTTTCGATTGATGCAACAAAATTTGCGTCAGAATAACCAACAACTAGAAATTCAAAAGCTAGAAAAACAACTCAACGAAACGGTTCGCCAAGCGATTACCATTAAAAGTAAATTGGATAGCTTTGAGCAGTTTAGAAAAGAAACAGAAGAACAAAAAGTCGCTTATGCCGAACAAATTGGCAAATATAAAGTGGAACAGGAAGCGGTTCAGTTGCAATTGACTAAAGTTCAAAAATCGTTGAGACAACTGAAAGAAAACGTTTCTGAAAAAGATGCTTCTGTGCAAACGATTGCCGATGAAATGGCAGAGGCTTCTTCTAATTATAATAAAAAACACATCGAACAAGTGCGCCATCAAAATGGCATGGCTTCGATAGAAAAGGAGTTGGATTTTAGCCATCGTCAGTACAAAGAGTTGAAAGATCAACGGAAACGAGATGAAGAAATTCTGAACGAATCTGGTGGAGATTTGACGACTACTCAAAAAGACATTGAAAGCGGAAACATTCAATTGCATGAATGGTATGAAGTAAAGAGAACGTATCAAGAAACGGTTGGTGTTGCCGAAAAAGTTTATTTTGAAGCAAGGGGGAATTTGGTGGAAGCCGAAAAGACTTTAAGAGAGAAACAACGACAACAAACACAGGGCTTGGAGTTGATTGGGCGTTTGGATAATAAATTTAATGAAGTGAAGCTCAAATTAACTTCTATTGCTGAACGCTTGAATGTAGAGTTTGAAGTGAAGATGAATGATTTGGTGAATGAATCGCCTAATCCTGACTTTGAGGAAGCTGTTTTGGAATCTAATGTAGCGCAATTAAGAAAGCAATTAGCAAATTATGGCCCCATTAATCCTATGGCGATTGAAGCTTATGATGAAATTCAAGGTCGAAATAAGTTGATTATTGAGCAGCGAGACGATTTGTTGGAATCCAAAGAAAATTTATTGGCAACAATAGCAGAGATTGAAGCGAAAGCAACAGAGCGCTTTATGGCGGCTTTTAATCAAGCTAGAATTTACTTTGTAGAGGTTTTCCGAAGCTTGTTTCACAAAGACGATACTTGTGATTTGAAATTGACAAATCCAGAAACGCCTTTAGAATCTAAAATTGAGATTGTTGCCAAACCAAAAGGAAAGCGTCCTTTGTCGATCAACCAACTTTCGGGAGGAGAAAAGACCTTGACTGCCACGGCTTTACTGTTTTCTTTGTATTTGTTGAAACCTGCGCCATTCTGTATTTTTGACGAGGTAGATGCGCCTTTGGATGATGCTAATATTGCAAAATTTAACAACATTGTGAAGGACTTTTCTAAGAACTCTCAGTTTGTGATTGTGACCCATAATAAGAAGACGATGGAAGCGGTTGATATTATGTATGGGGTGACGATGGTGAAGGGGATTTCTAGGGTGGTGCCTGTTGACTTTAGGGAAATGGATAC
>CALDEP010000172.1 GCA_937942475.1 uncultured Aureispira sp. | reverse complement strand
TTGGCGAATGCTACGCTCGCCAAGTACGGGCGTATTCTTCGTAGAAGCCATTTTCCAACCTTCATCACGCCCAATTTACTGCATCCGTCTCAAATTTCTTTCTCTTTTTTTTACCTACAAAACTCTATAACAAAGCGGATGATTTTTTATGTTTTTCATAGAAAAACTAAAAAATCAACGGAGTATTAACTATATAGAGTGTCATTTTATTTATAAAATGGCACTCTATCTTTTTAATTAAAAATCTAATGAAAATGAAACACCATCGTATTTTTAGCGCATTCCTACTCTTATTGTTGTTGTTTTCTTGTTCTTCTGAAAATACAGCACAGGAGGCAAAAATAGAACAAGAATCAACGAGCAATGTAGCAACAAGCCCTTCTGAAAATAGGGCTTCTTCTGATGCAACCGCAATAAAGGAAGTTCCTGCTAGTTTGGGAACGGAGGACGCAAAAGAAGTAACACATGAGGAGGAAATTGCCTTAATTAATTCGGAAATCATGCGAATTAATGGAAATTTAGCCTCTTATACCAAAAAAGAAAGTAAGGCAAACTGGGAGACCCTTGCTTGTAAATTAACACAATATATAAATGAAAATGGGGCGATTGTTAAAGTAGAGTCTGTTTGTGGGAAGCATGATTGGACCATGTATTTCTTTGAATTGTCTAAAAGGGAGACTAAATTACTTTATGGAAAACACCTAGAGAAAGTTCCAGATGCTGCTCGACCTGTCGTGCGTGAATTTTATAGTATTGGGACAATGATGCCTAGTGAGAACGCTTATCGCTTGATTTTAGATGAATCTGGAAATGAATTAGACCCCGATGGATATAGAAAATATAGCCTGCTTTATGAAGCTGCTTTTGACGCTTTTGGGTATGAATAAACATTCAGCTTATTTATTCAGCGCCTTGAAAGTACAAATGACTTTCAAGGCGCTGAACGTTTAAACTAATCGGATAACTCTATTGTGTCATTCCAAGAACTATTGGTATTTATAAAGACAGGAGGGATTCCCAAAGGCGCTTTGATCTTGTGGTATTGTCCTCCTTGATAAGATACATTTGTTAACAAATGCCGCCAGGTTCCTTTTGGTAAATAGACTTTTATGACGGCTTGCGCTTTCTTTAGAATTGGGGCAACTAGGATGTCTTTTCCTAATAAAAATTGATAGCTTGCCTTTTGACAATGGATATCTTGTGGATAATGTAAATACAAATGGCGAACCATTGGATAGCCTTTTTCAGTTGCTTCTACATTCTGTGCTTTTAAGTAGGGCACTAATTTTTTTCTTATTTGGCTAAATTTTGCATAAAAAGCACTCAACACTTTATCAGAATAAACTTGCGCATTTCGTTGCGGAATAATTCCCTCATGCGTTCTATAAACAGGCGTGAAAGCGCCCAACTCTATGTGTCTTTGTAATAATTTTTTAGTTCTGCGCATTTGAAACAGCCCTCCAATTTTCCAAAAACCAGCAAAGCCGCCCACATCTGCATGATTAATCGCCATACCAGAAATGCCACTAGAGGTTAGGGCAGGAACAATAGCGCGCAAACCATCGTTTTTTTGCCAAGAAGTCATTTGGTCGCCAGCCCAATATAAAGGCACATATTTACTGCTTCCTTGAAAGGCAGAGCGAGAGAAAAAAGCAATTTCTCCTTCTTTTTTTGCCTCTTGAATCGCTTCTCGATTAATTCTAGCCCAGTGTACAGGATATTGATTGTGGTACAATTCAGCAGAAACTCCAGAATGCAAAACAGCATCCCAAGGCAAAGCTTCTCCAAAATCTGCCATCCAACCTTCCAAACCATAAGCAATCATATTGTTTTTGATCACATTTTTGATCCAAGTACAAGCCGCAGGATTGGTCAAATCAATCAAGCCAACTTTAAAGCCTGTCATTTGTATGACATAGGTTTCTTGCAAGTGATTTTGTACCAAATAACCCTTCTCTTCTGCCTCTTCATAAAGCGGTCCATCGTTGGTCAACATAGGATTGATATAACCCAAAACGCTAATACCACGAGCATTCATGTTTTTGCAAAACTGCTTAAAATTAGGATAACGTTGCTCATCTGCCTGCCAATACCAACGCAATTGATCGCCAACAAAGGTGCGTCTTCGCCCCACCCAATCTTGTATCCAAATGGCACTAATTGCTACCCCACTAGCTTCCAAACTATCGACATAATCGACTACCTTTTCAGTGCCTCCTTGTAGCCCAACAATGGTTCCATACGCCCAATCAGGCAGTTGAGCTTGGCGACCTGTTGTCTTGGTATGCGCTTCAATCAAATCCAAGGGCTTCGAGGATTGTTTTAAGATGGCGTTTACTTGATGGTCCCAAACTTCTAAGGTCGTCTGTTCTTTTTTTCTAAAATCAAAAACAGCTCTAGCGCTATTGTTTAAGGTAAAAGAATAATTATGATTAGAAATATAAAAAGGAATGGGCGCATAAGTGCTAACAGGCGTACCCCCTGCAATTTTAACATTGGCAATTGCTGTGATGGGCTGGTCTCCAGCACCAATGCCCTGTTCTTCTACCCAAATAGGAACTTTTTTTCCTTTAAGATTACTGTGTGTATATTGCTCTCCGAGTCCAAAAATAGCTTCTTTTGCCGCTGAATTATAAACAAAATAAATCCTATTATAACTAGTATCCGATAAGGTAATTTGGACTTGAATACTGCTAGAATCTAAAACTGAAAGATCACATTGATAAGCGCAGTCACAAAGTTTTCCTTTTATTACAATGCCCTGTGTTTGGCTTAGAATAGTATCAATGCCTTGGGTTTTACAGGTTTTTGAGAACTTTTCTTTGAATTTAAAAAAGCCGTAGACCTCTTTCACTTTAGGGGCTGAATGCGCAATGCTTAAAAAGGTTTGCTTGGTATTAATAGACAAAATTGGACTGGAAACCTTGCTGTGCTTTAAGTGAAAATTTAATTGTTGGTCTTCATGGGTATAATAATAATCCTTGCCTTCTTTGGTGTTTTGGGCAAAGACTTGGCTGTTTATTATGATAAATAAAAATAGGAAACGATAGATCATGGAATGTAAATTAATTAAAAAATTAGCCAACTAGAAGACTCAGCGCAGCTAATTTTTGGAAAAAATGAGACAAAATGATTTAAGCTTACTAATTTTTTATAAGTCAATAGAGATAATGTAAGTAAATTTAGGATAGAGTTTAAAATGACCGTTAACGTAGATTGGGAAATGATTTAGCTCGCAGGCTCGTGATAAAGTTCTGCGCCGCTTTGCGTAAGAACTAACTTGGCGCAGCATGCAAGTTAGTTCAGCAAACAAGCAGCTAAAATCATCCAATCGCAGTGTTTGGTCTTGATTTTGGTTCTTTTATCAAGAAAAGAACAACAGAAGAATAATTTATTCCCTTCTGTTAAAAATCAGCAATAGTTTATTCCTTTTCCTTATAATTCAACTTACATAACCTTTATTTAAGGACTGTTTTAATGTTGACTGCTGTAATGCTAAATTTTTAATGTTTGTTGTGTGTGCTATAAAAGCATTCAACATTAAAA
>CALDEP010000171.1 GCA_937942475.1 uncultured Aureispira sp. | reverse complement strand
CCCATTAGTAATTTCGCACTATTCCTTTTTAGGAAACGCAGCATGCTCCAGCCATTTTTTTCCTTCTTTTGTTATGTACCAGAAGGACTCTTTGGTGTTCAGTACGGTGGGAGTATCTGTGAATTTTAAGTATTCAAGTCTATTATTTCCATAGAGTAGGTAATGGACATACCATTTCTTGATTGTTCTGTCCTCCGAAAACATAGCTGTCTTTACATAAGAAGCATGTCCTCCATAATCTTTGGGAATTTCCTCAACAAAGACCTCTAATTCTAAATCTGGTATTTTAGTTAAGTAAGGAACAGGGCGAGTATAAAATTTAATTTTTCTATTAAACGTTTCAATACCTACTGTAACAGCAGAAGAGTGTATTTTTTCATATCGATGATTAATTACCTTATAAAAAGAGATCGTGTCAAGTTGATAGAATGTTATTTTTTTTACGGTGTCGATTTCAATATAGACGTTAATATGAGATTGAGCTGACGCAAGAAAAGGGAGATACAAAAAAAGAATAAAGAAGGGAATGGGTTTCATATAGAGTTGTTTTAGGGTGAAAAAGCGTAGGGTTTTATGCCTATGAGCAAGTAAAAGGTAGGAAAAAAAATAGGCTTTGAAAGCAAAAATGTAAATTTTTAGCTTTAGCTCTAAACATTACTTCGTGGAGTATCTGTGAATAACTAAGTTTTGTCCTTTTATATGGTCTAGATTGGTCTGTTCAATAATAAATATGGTATTTATTGTTTTTTGTAAGATATAATTTTGGTAAAATAATATAGTTTTGCTAAATTAGTATATCTAATCAATAAAAATATTATGAAAGAAAAAAAATGCCCTAATTGCCAATCTTCAAATTACATTAAAAGTGGTGTTATTAAAGAAAGACAGCGTTTTAAATGCAAGGATTGTACATATTATTTTACCGTATTTAAAGCTGGAAAAAGTATCAATGACTACTATGTAAATAAAGCATTGCAGTTGTATTTAGAAGGACTTACGTATCGAGAGATAGAAAGAATATTAGGCGTTTCTCACGTCAGTGTAATGAACTGGGTGAAAAAATACAACATCAAAAGACCCTATAATAAAAACTTTCACGCTTCTTATAAAATATTGAATAATAGTGAATTAGTAGCTTATTTTAGCCAGCCTGAAAATTTGAAAAATTCAGGTGTAATTGTCACAGAACTTGGTGATAAATTTATGCTCATCAAGTGGGAACGATTCAGAGATTAACTATATTATTACCAAAAAAGTATACCAATTAAACAAGGATAGATTTTTTTTAAGAGATTACAATCGTCATCTAAGAAATTGTTAATTTTTTAAAACGAAAAATAATGATTAAAATAATCTATTTCATAGCCTTTCTCTACCTTGTTTCTTTGGCTCAGAATATACAAGCGCAAGGTTCACCCGATTACTCAGGTGGTTTTAAGATAAAGCTAAAGGAGGATGGTTCTAAGTACATTCGAATTATATCTTGGGCACAGGTACAAGTAAATACGACCTTGCCTTCTAGTACTTTAAATACCGACACTCAGGTTGCTTTTAATCTTCGAAGAGCGAGAGTCTTACTGTTTTCTCAAATTACAGATAAGTTTTTAATCTTGGTACATTTCGGGCAAAACAGCCTAAATGCCTCTACGATGAGTCCTACAGGAACAGGAGCAGGCTCACAACTTTTTTTCCATGATGTTTGGGCACAATACAGCATTCACCGAAACCATACGATTGGTGCAGGATTGCATTATTTTAATGGCATCTCCCGCTTAAACAACCAAAGTACGCTTAATATGATGACTATGGATAATAATCGTCAATCTTGGGCTACCATAGGACTTACGGATCAATTTGCACGACACCTTGGGTTATTTGGGAAAGGCTCGTTTGGTCAATTTCAATATAGATTAGCAGTTAATAATGCAGTTAATAATGGCTTGGATGCTAGAGATCCTGTTTTAAATTCAGAAGAAGCTGTGTATGGAGGTAGCCGACTAATTAATGATGTAACTTCTAATTTTACCTATGCAGGCTATTTTGAGTATCAGTTGTTAGACAAGGAATCTAATTTTTTGCCTTACAAAGTAGGAACGTATATGGGAAGTAAAAAATTACTAAATATAGGCGCAGGTTTCTTTTTACATCCCAATGGCGCAGTTCAATTAACCGACACACTAGGAGGTTACCAAGGAGAACTTGTTAATATTTTTGCAATAGATGTCTTTTTTGAAACGCCTTTGGGCAAAACCAATTCTGCTCTGACGGCTTATGGAACCTTTCAGTTGAATAATTACGGTAAAAACTATAAATACAGTGCTTATGGTTCTGGCTACATGGCTTATGGTCATGTTGGTTATTTATTTGCCAGTGTTAAGAAAATCCGATTTCAACCCTATGTGTCTTTTGCTACGAATGGATATGATGCAGGGCAAGATAATATGAATGTACTTGGAGCAGGGTTAAATTGTTATTTGAATGGACATCATTCCAAATTGACCTTGGAATACAAACATCAGTCTCAAGGAGCTATACAATCTAATTTAATTTCATTGCAAGCAATGATTTATTTATAACCAATAATTTATGTACCAATGGATGATAAAAAAAATGCAGAAGCGTATTGGAAAGAAAATGTAAGATATTTAATTATTCTTCTTTCTATCTGGTTTTTAGCTTCTTATGGAGCTGGGATATTATTTAGAGAAGCTTTAAATGAATTCCGTTTAGGTGGGTTTAAGTTAGGGTTTTGGTTTGCTCAGCAAGGTTCTATTTACGTATTTGTGATTCTCATCGTCGTGTATATTCGCTTGATGAACAAGCTCGACAAAAAGTATGGCTATGACGAATAGTAGGCGTTTTTATGGAGGCTGATTGACTGTAGTTTTTAGATTTCAAGTCCCTGATCTAAATAAATGATAACCTATTGACGGCTAAATTTTGCAACTAACTTCTTTAAAAAGCCTCGTAATAGCCCGCTATTACTTCGTTTTTTGCATCGCTAGTCACTAAAATTTATTGCAATTTTACTTATCATTTATTATAGACAGTCACTTAAGCTTAAAAAATTTACTCTTTTACAAAGCTTTCGATTACTTGAGTCGGGTTGCGATCTCTATCAATGGCGACAAAGGTAAACATGCCTGTAATGGCTCTCATGCGACTCTCTTCATACATCTCTTCTAGGTAAATTTCTACCTGAACTTTAACACTTGTGTTTCCAACATAAACTACTTTTGCCACCAATTCAATCAAGGTTCCAGCAGGAATAGAATGTTTAAAATGGATTTGATCGGAAGTGACCGTCACCATCCGTTTGCGAGCAAATCTAGTGGCGCAAATAAAGGCAACTTCATCCATCATTTGTAGAGCTGTTCCACCAAAAAGGGTGTTGTAATGGTTGGTTGTATTCGGAAGGACGGCTTTAAAAACTCTGGTAATAGAATTTTCAATTTTATCTTTAACAGTCATAAATTTGCTGTGTTTGTACTAGTGATACTGTAATTTAGAGCGTGTATAATATTTGAACTGTATTATAATTGTGCTGCAAAGTTAGTCTTTTTTATTAAAGAATACTTCTTTTTGGGAGGGAGGTTAATTTTGAAAATCAACTTAAGATGGATCGGCGGATTGCTATAAAAAATAGAATAAAAACAGAGTAAGCAATAAAAAAGGAGACAATGTATCTTTCTAAATTCAGTGCCAGCAAGAGGGCCATTATTAATAACTGAAAGCCTAATCCAAAAGTAGACAATAAAGTCATAAACCACTTTGGAAATGGCTGGCTGTTCATCGCTTCTTTGTCCATCCAATAGATTGTTTTATCAAAAACGATGTAAAGGAAGTTATAAATTTTGTAGAAAAGGTCAACTGTTTCCTGTTTTTCGCCTTCCATGGCTACGGGGACAGAATCTTCAAAAATTCTACTGGTCATGTCTCCGTTGGCGTTGTTTCTAAGAATAACATAGTAATAATTGTACAAAGTTCCTTGCAATTGCACGCCAATGAATGCCAATAAAACATAGACAATAGAGTCGTTTGTAATATGCCAAAAGGTCAAAAAGAACAAGAAGTTTAAAATAATATCAGCAATAGAATCGTAATAACGACCAATATAGGAAGGTGTATTTTTTAGCCTAGATAATTCGCCATCAGCAGCATCCAAAATGGATTTTAAAATTAAAAAAAATGCTGCTGCAATGTAGTATTGATAAAGCATGCATAGGATTGCTAGAAAGCCCGAAATTATGAACCAGGAAGTAATATGAATGGGGGTAATGGTCGTGTTTTTTAGGGTATTAGCAATCCAGCGAGCTACAAACCTTCCATAATCTGATAGGTCAAGAAACTGATACTCTTTTGGTAATTTAGACATTTAATTGTTTGTTGAAAGTAGGTTGAATAGGTAAATCGCGCATTTATTTAGGTGTTGACTGCTTAGCCTGATAAGTAAACAGATTTTTGTATAACTTGTTGTTAAGTAATTGTAAAAAGCAGTTTTTAGGTAAATTCATGGTTTAAATTTTTTGTAGAGAAAAATGATAAGCAACAAAACCTACTGACAAGCAGTTGTCATGCTCAAGCACTATATTTGTAGTGTTCATCACCAATATAAGACCGAATGATAAGAGAATTAGATCAATTTTACGCAAGAGAAGAGGAGCCGAATAAGAGTTGTTTATTGGCTTTAAGGGCAATGATTTTGCAGCAAGACGAGGCTGTTTCTGAGACCAAAAAATACGGAATGCCCTGTTTTTGTTATAAGGGAAAAATGTTTTGTTATCTGTGGGTGGATAAGAAGACCGCAGAGCCTTATTTGTTGATGGTAGAAGGCGCTTATTTGCAACACAGTTGTTTAGAACAAGGGACTCGAAAGCGCATGAAAATTCTAAGGGTAAATCCGACCAAAGATTTGGAAGTAGATTTGATCGAGTCAGTTTTAAAAGATGCGCTTGATTTGTATCGGGCAGGGATTATCAAAATTAAAAAATAGGCATGACAGTAGCGGAAATTATAAAAGAATTGGAGGGGTTGGCGAATCCAGAAAAAATTGCGTTCAAACAGAAAAAATTTGGTGTAATTTCAAACAATGCTTTGGGGATTTATCACAAAGATTTAAAAGAAATTGCAAAGCGAGTTGGTAAGAATAATGAATTAGCAAAAGCACTTTTTGATACCGATATTTATGAAGCCCGTTTGTTGTGTAGCAAATTATTTAAGCCCAAGGATGTGACGGAGGATTTAATGGAAAAGTGGTTGCTTACTTTTGAGAATTGGGAAGTTTGCGACTCTTTTTGCATGGGACTTTTTTCAAAAAGCCCTTTTGCGATCTCAAAAATAATAGAGTGGAGTACTCGTTCAGCAGCGTTTGAAAAACGGGCAAGTTTTGCCACCATGTCCAGCTATTGTATGGCAGATAAGAAAGCAGATAATGCTGTTTTTGAGCAATTTTTTCCTTTGATTTATCAAGCCTCAAATGATGAGCGTATTTATGTGAAGAAAGCCGTTAATTGGGCTTTGAGAAGTATTGGCAAACGCAATATTGACCTAAATCAGCGAGCGATAGAAGAAGCGCATAAAATAGCAGCTTTGGATTATAAATCGGCAAAATGGATTGCCAAAGATGCTTTAAGAGAACTGCAAACAGAAGGTGTCAATATATTAGATTATCCTAGAGCCATTTATCGACCTTAGCGCTCCACTGTATAAGGTGAAATCATTTTTATCAAGCCCTCAATGACTGCTTCCTTTGAAACAGGAAGCGCATTTCCCATCAAAGAATAGCCTTCTATATAAGGCATCAATAAACTTACAATTATGGCGGGTTCTTGACTGTAAGGAGCAAATTGCTGGCACAACCAATGGTTATATTCTTGATAATAGGAGCGAACTAGCGCATCTATTGTTGGCATTTTGGTTGCCAATGCCCAAATCTCTCGAAACATCGCACAACGCTCACTTGAGTTTCCGTCAATTAGTGCTTCATTCAAAATAAGTTTTAACAAATCGACAAAGGAAATATCGCTAGGGAGACCAGTAATACTTTGAGTAACCTGTATTTGATTTTCTCGAAAATAGTCGTCAATAGTTGCTTTCAATAAAGCGTCCTTGTCTTTGTAATAATATTGCAAATTGCTCAGTCTAATTTCTGATAACTTCGCCACCTTTCGCATGGTCAATCCTCCAGCGCCTTCTTCTCGAAGTATTCTGATGGTGGTTTGGATGATCGTACTCGTCTTTTCTGCTCGTTTGCTCATGGTCTATTTGGTTATTAACGCTAATATACAAAGTATTTTAATAAAAAATAGAAACTAATTTGCAATAGTTGGTCAAATGACCTACATTTGAAAAGTTGGTCAAACGACCTATTTTATTTTTTTAACGGATTTATACTTTACATTACTTCGTGGAGAAATTATATCAGCTTGATTATCAGAAAGATGAGTTTAAAATGCTAAAAGGGCTAAATCTATGATAATCAAGCTGATATAAAATGGTTTTTATGTTTTTTGGTAAAAAAACTAAAAATCCCACGAAGTATTAACTTTAAAAACAATGAATGTATTAATTATCAATGGGCATCCAAAAGAGAAAAGTTTTAATGATGCAATTGTAAAAGCCTATGAAAAAGGTGCTTTGAAGACGAATGCTTCTGTGGAGGTCTTAACACTACGAGATTTAGTGTTCAATTTGAATTTAGAATCGGCTTATGAAAAAGAAATAGATTTGGAAGAAGATTTAAAAATGGCGATCGAAAAAATAAAATGGTGTGATCACATGGTTTGGGTACATCCTGTTTGGTGGTCTAGTTATCCCGCCTTGATGAAAGGTTTTATAGATCGAGCTTTTTTACCTGATGTAACGTATAAATACGAGGGAAAATCGCCTTTTCCTAAACAATTATTAAAAGGAAAAACAGCACGAATTATTTGTACCGCAGATTCTCCAAGTTGGTACAATACCTTGTTTTTAGGTGCGCCAGCCACGAAGCAACTTAAAAAGAATACCTTAGAATTTTGTGGTGTAAAACCTGTTCAAACTAGTTTTATTGGACCTGTTCGAAATTCTACACTTGCTTTTCGAGAAAAGTGGCTGCAAAAAATCACAAAATTAGGCACTCGTTTGAATTAAATAATGACCGACTTCTTTGAAGTTTTGAAGAAAAAGTGATTTTATTAATATCTTTGGTTCTTTCCAACCTATAAACCAAACCCTTAGAACCATGGATGATATTTTAGATGAAAAAATAGAGCAAAAGGAATTATTTCAAGCAATTCCCTTGGTTATTTATCTCTTTATGACGGCTGTTTTTATTCACTTATTGGGCAATCTTTTTATTATTCAATCTTGGCCTCATGGGAGAAGCATTCGAACAGTAGGAACTCTAGCGATTGTGGTAACAGGATTATTGTCACTTCATGTATTTAAAGAAAAAAAGGATCGCTTATTGAATTTTTATTGTTTTGTCTTCTTGTTTGGAGGAATTGTGAAACTTACAGGAGGATTTATTGCCTATGATCATCCTCTTAGATTTGTGTTAAACTTAGGTGAACGCTTCTTTTTCATAGGCGTCTTGTTCACCTTAACTCGTTATTTTACTTTAAGAAAAAAGGGAAAAACTTCTTTGAAGATTATTTTATATCCTTTATTCGTGGTTGTTCCCATGTGGATAATAGGTGTGGTATTCAAAATGCAATCTTGGCCTTATGCGTCGGAAATTTTGACAATAAGTGTCCCTGTATTTCTACTTGGGACAATTATTATGTCAATGATTGAACTAAGAAAAGAAGCACTTGTTTTGCGTTTAATTACTGCTTGGCTTGTGTTGATGGTAAATCTGTTGATTATAGGCTGCTTGTTCAAAATACAGGCTTGGCCTTATGCTTCTGAATTGATTAACGGCTCTTTCTTGGGAGGTACTTTAGGCTTTGTATTTAAGTTAATACAGGAACAAAAAATATTAAAACAACAAGCAGAAGAAATAAGAAACAATGACTAAATTTTGGGTGATAATACTAATAGGAACGCTATGGGCTTGTGAAGGGAATCAAGCTGTAACAAAGGATTCAATGCTTTTGAAATTAGAATTGGTCCCTGATAGATATATGGGGATTGGCTATGGGGAAGTGTATTCTTGCCATGTGTTGGAGGTCTTGGAAGGTGATTTTGCTTCTGATAGTTTGTTGATAACCATTTTGGCAGGAGATACTTTGAATGGTAATAAATTAGCTGCTGCAAAGGGCGACTTAGTGATTAGATTCAAAAAAAACAAGGAACAAGAACCTTATCAAATAATGCCTATTTCTGGAATGGTTGACCCGAAAAAAACGTCTTGGTTAATAACAGAAATAGAGCTGGAGCAAAACTAAATAAAACACAAAATTAATATAAAAAAAATGAAACAATATATCGCAAATGTAGCTTTGGTTGTAAAAGATTATGACGAAGCAATTGAATTTTATACCCAGAAACTGAACTTCAAATTGCTGGAAGATACCCAATTATCTGACACCAAACGTTGGGTTGTTGTTGCACCTCCTGGTGCAAAAGAATGTTGCTTGTTATTAGCAAAAGCAGCCAATCCAGAACAGGAAGCTGCGGTAGGATATCAGACAGGAGGACGTGTTGGATTCTTCTTGTTTACCGATGATTTTCATAGAGATTATAAAGCCATGCAAGCAAAAGGGATTCATTTTGTACGGGAGGCAATAGAAGAGCCGCATGGTTGGGTGGCTGTCTTTGAAGATTTGTATGGTAATCTGTGGGATTTTATCCAGCCAAGTTCTGAAAATAAGAGCCTTATAGAGTAAAAAAAACAAGTGGTTTTTGAGCTGTAGAAAAAACAAATAAAATATTCCTGCTTTTGATTGTTCATGAACGGCATGATTCTAGTTCTTATTTATTGAGGTCAAACTAAAACCGCACTGAGATGAAGAAGGAAAAGAAAGTCACGACGAATAGCAGTTCTGTATTTAGAAAAATATTGGCGATTACCATCCCCATACTATTTTTTAGTGCTTCACTGTGGTTGATTGCTTGGATTGCAGACGGCTTAATGTTGCGAAATGCGAAAGAAATTCCTAGAAGCAAACGAGCTGTTTTAGCCATTCGAGATAGCGTGCCTTCTTACGAACAATTTGGGACCGAAATTTTCACAGAGCCTTATTTGAGTGCCTATTATGATGAATCTTACTTTTTTACTCAAAAGGGGAGGAACGATCAGAAGGAATTAATTATAGAAAGTTTAAAACGCTTAACCGAAAATTACGATTGTGTAGATATTTTTATTCTAGCACATACGAATCCTTATTTATATTGGTTTGAAAGTTTGCCAATGCATTTGCGTAAGAAAATACGCTTGGTTTATAATACAGGTTGTCGAAATGCAAATCAGGGAAAGGGTTGGCTAAAATTAGGGGCGCAAGCGTATATTGGACACAAAGGGAAGACGAGTTTGTCCCCTTTCTTTTACGTCTATTTTTTGAGGCGTTGGGTCAGTGGTCATCGACTAGATATAGCCGTAAAGCAGTCCAATAAAATTGCAAGAGACGAAATTAATTTGTTCAAAGACAAATTGCCCGATCCTGGGGATATGGATTATACGGTACAAACCCATGCCCACCTTTTTGGGACGCCTACCTTACAAATTGACGAATTATGAGGTACAAAGCATGGTTACATTCAATCTTAAAAAAGACGCCTTGGGCTTTATTTTCTTTTCTCATCCAACTGTTTGTTGTTTGGGCAGCTTACTATTTGTATATCAATGATTATGGTTATAATAGCGGGCGTTCTTTTAGTTATTTTATCTCCTTTAGCTACTTTGTTTTAGGGGCAGCAGGAATTTTGGGAATTGCCTGTAGTTTGGTCGGAATGAGTTATTCCATCTTGACTGAAGTTTGGTATAAAATCCTGTTTAAATTACTATTCTACGTGCCTTCCTTGTTTTTATCGGTAGTGTGGTGTTATTTGTGGTTGGTTTTGCGTGCTTGGATCTAGGGGGCAAATACTATTTAGTACCTTCTTTTTCGAGTTTGCCACTGTTTTTGATCGAACTGATAATGTCATAATACTGATTCAACATTTCGTCAGAGGTCTCCGCTTCTTTGTAGGTAATAGAAACCAAAACCATTACATTTTTCTTTCGATTGAGCCAAAATTCCCAAATAAATTCCCCTTCAGCATTGCTTTCTTTACAGGTTTGTTTCCAAACACTTTCTCTGACTTTAATCGCCTCGCTAATCGGTTCATAGCGTTCTGTAAACATTCCTAAAGTACTTAACATAACTTCATCCGTAACCCCTTCTGCAAAGTAATAGCTCGCCACAGTTAAGGCAGAACTATTATCACCAGGACTAATGTTTAGGATGTTCTCTTTATACGTTTGTTGAAGTGTTTCTGGATATTCTAAGCTATAAAAGCCATTCTTACTTTTAAACTCTTTTTTGTTGATAACTTCTGGAGCAGAAGACGTACAACTGCTTAGAAACAGGCAGGCGATGAGCAAAAACTTTAAGTAATTCAACATAGAATATAAGCGCTTTAGATAAGAATATAAGGGTTAGTACAATCAGAAATCACTACTCAAAACGTTTGCTTAGTTCGATCAAATCCATAGAAATAAAAGTCTTGTGTCCACTAGGACCCACATAAGGTACTTGGCAAGCAAACAACTCATTAATCAATTGTTGCATTTCTACGGCATCCAAGTTTTTTCCAGATTTAATAGAAGCTTGGTAAGCTAAAGAACGAGCAATATTATCATACAAATCAATCTTTAAATCGACATTTCGCTTAAACTGCTCAATCAGTTTAGTGATAATTATTTGCTCATTTTGTTGGCTGAGTTCACTAGGCAAGCCATGTACCACAAAACTATTGGTTCCAAATTCTTTAATGTCCAAGCCCAATTCATTGAGTTGAGGAAGCAAATCTTTTAGCAAAGCTGCATCTGAAACAGAAAGTTCTACCGTTTGAGGGAATAATAATTTTTGTGTAGTAGCCCGTTTGTTCTCAAATTGAGACAAATAACGCTCATACATAATTCGCTTGTGTGCCGTATGTTGATCAATTAATAAGAAACCTGATTTTATAGGACTAACAATATAGCGGTTGTGCAATTGGTACAAATGCTTGGTTGTCGCACTATCTATCGTTCGTTTAGAGCTTGGATTTGCCCCTGCAGAAGCCTTACTAGAGAAGGTCATTTCTTCCGAATCGTCATTGTCTTCTTGTGGTTCATCATCTCCAATAGAAGAAGAAAAAAGCGTTTGCTCTTCTTGTTCTAATTGTTGACCTTGCTTCATTGCCTGATTTTCAATATTCTCATAGAGCTTTTCCCAATTCTGTAGGTTAGAAAACTCTGTTTCTGAATTTTGGCGTTTGTGTTGATTGGAAAAAGGTTGCTTAGAAGTACTCATTTTAGAAGTAAAGGTTTCTCCTTCCTGTATTTCTTTTTCATTTGGAAAACTATTCTTTAAGGTCGTCATATCAAGGTTGGCGTCATCCAAATGCTGAGAAATGCCACTTTCTACCTCAAAATCAATGCTAGGCGTAATACTATTTTGAGCCAAGGCATGACGAGCCGTTACCCTCAAGTAGTTGTAAACCAAACGCTCATCTTCAAATTTAATCTCTTGCTTGGTTGGATGTACGTTGACATCAATTTTTGCGGGATCAATTTCAAAGAAAATAACGTACAAAGGGTAGACCTTCTTTGGCAATAAATCCTCATAAGCACCTAAAACAGCATGATTTAGGTAGCCACTTTTTATAAAACGATTGTTAACAAAGAAAAACTGATCGCCTCTTGTTTTCTTGGCAGAATCAGGTTTTCCAATGTATCCTTTGATTTTGATAATGTCTGTATCTTCCTCAATTGGAATGAGGTTTTTATTGACTTTATTACCCAAAATACCTACAATACGTTGACGTAAGTTTGAGATCGGTAAATGATATAACTTGGCAGAATTATGATGCAAAGAGAAGAAAATATCTGAATGAGCCAAAGCAACATGTTGAAATTCATCAATGATGTGTCGCATTTCAACTGTGTCCGATTTTAAGAAATTGCGACGGGCAGGAACATTATAAAACAAATTCTTAACCGAAGTAGACGTTCCTGAAGCCGTTTGACAAGGTTCTTGACTAACAATTCTAGAGCCTGCAATTTTAATATGAATTCCTAACTCTTCTTGTTGTCGTTTGGTGCGCATTTCTACTTGCGCCACAGCAGCAATCGAAGCCATTGCTTCTCCTCGAAACCCTTTGGTTCTGATGGAAAAAAGATCTTCCGTTTTGCGAATTTTGGAAGTTGCATGGCGTTCAAAACACATACGAGCATCTGTTTCAGACATTCCTATTCCATCATCTACGACTTGAATAAGCGTTTTACCAGCATTTTTAATAATCAGACGAATATTTTTAGCCCCTGCATCAATAGAGTTTTCCAACAACTCTTTGACGACGGATGCAGGACGTTGAACAACTTCCCCTGCTGCAATCTGATTAGCAATATGATCAGGTAATAATTGTATGAGGTCTGCCATGTATTTTTATTCGATTAAAACGGATAAATATTTTTTAGTAAAGTTGTTTCTTAATTAAACAGTTTTAAATTTTCAATTTACGTTAATCATACTCCTCTAATAGTTCATATTCTTGACTTTCTAAAGGAAACCAGCTTTTCATCAATTTGGGCA
This sequence comes from uncultured Aureispira sp., assembly GCA_937942475.1. Taxonomy (GTDB): domain Bacteria; phylum Bacteroidota; class Bacteroidia; order Chitinophagales; family Saprospiraceae; genus Aureispira. The sequence goes on along the minus strand of CALDEP010000171.1, from coordinate 1,224 downwards.
AGAGATTGTCTAAAACAAAGTAACTGCCAACAGATAAAAAGATAATAATTAATAACAATCTAAACGAAGAAGAACTGGTTAGCCCTTTGCTTTTAGTTTTGCTATCGGCATATTTATAATTGCCGAACTCTTGACGAATCCGTAATTTAGTCAACTCACCACTTGCATTTTGGTTTTTTCTACCCTTTTTGCGACGTTCCAAGGCTTCTTTATCCGCATCATAAAAGCGAGGTTTGTAACCAAACTCTCTAGATTTGAACTTTGTAGTACTATTAAATAGTTTTAACATGAATAACTCTTTTTAAGGACAAAATAATGCGGCAAAGTGTTTAAAACATAGGATTCATACGATGCATGGCAAAAAGCATAATCGCAATCATAAAAAACATTACCGCAATCATTACATAGGCAATGCCTTGTTCCCTTCTGCGATTTGATGGACGTTGGCTTGCCGCAGTTGTTGATTGCGCAACAGGTTTACGAGTTTGTTTAGATTTTGTTTTCTTCTTCTTAGGTTTTTTTTGCAAACGACCCGCCTTTTTTGGGGTCTCCAATTCACTTACCTCCAATTCACTTGGACGACCTGTCTTCAATTTTTCCGAAGGTTTTTCTACAGTACTTTTTCCCAAAAGTCCCTCTTGGCGTTGTTTTATGGCTGCTTTTTGAGGCGAATAAGTTAAGTTTTTTAGGGCTAACTTTTTTGTACTCATTTTGTTAGAAGCACCATTGGTAGCTGTGAGGTCCAAGATTAAGAACTCCTCGGTCTCCTCTACTTCTGATAATCGAATGGTTTGCGTTCCATTAGAAGCAACGGTACCAATTAAATTAATCTTCACCAATTCAGCGTTCAAGACCTCCCATGAGATCGTCAACAAGTCGCCTTTTCGAACAGATTTCTTAGACGCAAAAAACGAAGCCACAACAGGCGCAGGACCTTCTAAAATTTCATTTACCTCTGTATCCAATTCCTCCCCCAATGCCTTATCATAACGAAAACGCTTGTGGTCATCACTCAATATGGTATAGGCTTCCTTGATTTTGCCATAATGCATGACAAAAAATGGATCATTCCCATTTTCTTTTGGATGAAATTTAAGCGACAGCTTTTTGTAAGCCTGCTGAATTTCAGATAGGGAAGCACTCTTGGAGATACCTAATATATAATAGTAGTCTTTCACACAACAAATATACGTTTTTTTGTGAGAAGAAGGAAGTGGTTTTTTA
>CALDEP010000170.1 GCA_937942475.1 uncultured Aureispira sp. | reverse complement strand
AAACATTATTACGAATAGAATTGTATAGAGGCGAAATACTGATTTTTTCATTTATTGAGCTTCCAAAAATAAGTCTACCAATCGGTAGGCGTTTTTTGAAGGGATAAGAAATGAGAAAATGCTATTTTGACATACGAAACTGTTCGTAATAATGTTTAATGCTTAAACAAGATTCTTGTATTGGGCAACCAAGCTTTAATCTTTGCTTGTTCCTCTTCTGAAAGTTTGTTGCGTTCCAATTTTAAGAGTTTTAATTTTTTGAGATTTTGAATGGATTCTGGCAATTTTTTTAAGTCATTATAACCCAAATCTAAATGTTCCAAATTTTCTAAATCACCAATAGACTCTGGTAATTCTCTTAGATCATTATAACGCAATTCTAATCGTTTTAAGGTTTTTAAGTTGCCAAAATTTTCAGGTAAACGAGTTAATTTATTGTCTCTCAAATTCCAATATTCAATCGCTGGCAAAGTTGTAATCACGTCTGGCAAGGACTTATGCCCATTTTCAATCATCTCTAGATGTTTCAAACTAGAGAGTTGTACCAACTCTTTTGCCGCACGACTGATGCTAAAATAACGATTGAAAGCTAAGTTTAAGTTTATTAATTTTTTGAGTTCCCCAAATCCAGTAGGTAGATTTCGAATGCCTGTATTGGCGATGTTTAGTTCTTCCAATTGAGCTAATTTACCAATACTTTTAGGCAAGGCACTAATTCTATTGGCATCTAATTTTAAAACCAATAATTGCTGAAAATTCTCAAAAATATCAGGCAATTGAGTAAACTCATTTCGTTCTAAATTCAAATAAGTCAAATTGCTTAATTTCCCCAATTCATCGGGAAGGCTATCCAACAGATTAGAACCAATATCGAGTCGAGTCAATTGCTTCATTTGATACAGCTCATACGGCAACTGCTTGATTTTATTCAATTGAATGCTAAAGTCCGTTAATTGCTCAAAATCCTTGATGTCTGAGAAAAGACTTGTCAATTCTAAGCCATCCAAGTTTAATGCTTCTAGCTTTGTTAGGTTCTTCAACCACTTGTAAATGCCACTGGCTTTTTTGACAGGATTGTTGCCTAGTGATAGGCGTTTCATTTCTACTAAATTTCCTATTTCAGTAGGAATTTTGGTTAATTTATTAGAACTGACATCCAATACTTCTAGCTTTTTTAAATTAGCAATCGTTTCAGGCAGTACCTCCAATCGAATTTTACTAATCTCTAAACGTTGTAGCTGTTCTCTTGTAAAAATTTCAGCAGGAAGCGTGGCTAATTTTTCATTTTTGCTCAAAATCAACCATTCTAAAGCCCTTAATTGAGAAAAATTCGTGGGCAAGCTCGTTAAAAAATTCTTAGAAACATCTAGACGCTTCAAGTTTTTCAAGTCGCACAATGCCTCTGGCAAAGCTTTTAATTTATTGCCCCGTATTTCTAAAACTTGCAACATTTTTAGTCCTGTAACCGCATCTGGAATCGTCTCTACTAAAGTATGATTCATGTTTAACCATTGCAATTTGTCCATTCGCAGAACCGCTGTCGGAAAGGAATATGCTCGACGCAAAACCTTTAATCGCATCGCTTTGTCTGACTCTCGAACGGCTTCATCTATAGAGTAGTAAACGGGTTTACGTTCTAATTCTTGCAAGGGTAATAATTGAGCAAAAGCATCTGCTCCAATTATTAATAAGATTCCTAAAATACTATATTTTATTACTTGCATATTTCTTGTTTATAATACTTCGTGGGATTTTTAGTTTTTTTACCAAAAAACATAAAAACCATTCTATATAAGCTTGATTATCAGATATTTAACATTCTCAACACTTTAGAGCTATCCTTCTGATAATCAAACTGATATAATTTCTCCACGAAGTATTGTTGTTTAAGAATCTGTCGTGCTATTGAAGTTGTTTTAAAATGAGCCTGTAGTAAAAAAACTTCCTTAGTTTTATGCTCTTTTTTGCTGAAAAACTAAAACCAAAGTAAGTAGTTGGACAAAAATAATTAACATTAAATTGGGCATCTTTTGTCCGCTATCTTCCTTGAAAAGCCTCGCTTTAGCCCGCTTAAGTACTCCATTCTGTCTAATGAAAAAACTATTCCAAATCGATCACCAATAGATGTCCTTCCTGTCCTGTCACGTAAGCTTTTCCTTTTTGGATTCGAATGGCATTAAAATCAGCATAGCCGTCGAAGTTTTCAATTCGCTTCCATACTTTCCCTCCATTGGTCGTCCGATAAATCATATTATTCGTTCCAACTAAAAACCCAGTAGAAGCATTCAAAAAAGCAACATCACGAAATAATTTGGTCTGGTCGGTAAAAATAGAATTTCCACCACGGCAAGATTGCCACGAATTTCCACCATTTTCTGTTTTATAAACAGAACCATATTCTCCCACGACATAACCAATATTATCATCTACAAAATCAACCCCACTAAAAAAGTCACCTGCAATAGAACTAGGAATCCAAGAATTCCCTTCATCGGTTGATTTCATAATTAAGCCATAACCCACAGCATGAATCGTGCGATTAGCCGTTGTTATAATATCCCTCAACTCGTGGTCAAAGGTATCTTTAAGGATTAATCCTCCTTGATTAGGCGTATACAAATGGATAAATCCTCTTCCAAAGTTTTCACCACCAACCAATAAGACTCGATCATCTGCCAAACGAGTATGTTTTTGCCAATTCCACCAACCTAAAGCAGCATTTTTAAACGACCAATTGGCAAAATCAGAACTGCTATACATTCTTTGACCACAGACACTTGCTGTAAAAGTCCCGTTTCGATAAGACAAGCTATTCACTCCTGTACCATAGGCATTTATCGTGTCCCAAGTAGCACCACCATCCTTTGTTCCCAAAACCAATCCTGCTGTAAAAATACCGCCTGCACTAACATATCCCGTATCCTTATTAACAAAATACACATCCGACAAATCTAAATCTGTAGGTAAGTTGTACATGCTAGAAGTATACGATACTTCTTCCGAATTACAGCCTGTACTTCCTATTATAAGACCACATAAGGCCGTACATAGTATGTAATATTTTAATTGCTTTCTCATTACCGAACGCCATATTTATCAATTAAATAAACCAAAGCAGCCATAGCACCACCTCCTAACAACAATTCTCTTTTGTGTACATTTTCAAATACATCATTTGCCGAATGGTGAAAATCAAAATAACGCTGGCTATCTGGGCGATACCCAAATAAAACAGTCCCTTGATCTTTTAGTCTAGAAATATCTGCGGCAGAACCTCCTGCTTGAATGTCCCAAACCCCTACAGAAGCAAAAATTGTTCGCCAGTTTTTGACTTGTTCATAACTTTCTTTTGCAATATCAGATGCGGCATCCATCCGAAAACCACTTGGTACATGACCTCCTGCATCTGACTCAATGGCAGCAATATGGTTTTCTCCTTTGAGTTTCGCTTGTCTAGCATATTCTGTTGCTCCAAACAAGCCATTTTCTTCATTTGCAAACAAAACACAACGAATGGTATGTTTTGGGCGAATGCCCATACGTTTGAAAACATGTAAGACTTCCATAGATTGAACGCAGCCAGCGCCATCATCATGGGCGCCTTCTCCAATATCCCAAGAATCTAAATGCCCACCAACCAAAATAATTTCATCTGGTTTCTCTGAACCTGTTATTTCACCAATAACAGTATGTGCAATACGCGTGCCCATGTGTTGACAACTCAACTGAATGTTTACTTTTACATTGGGTTCTTTTTTTAATAACTCGCTTAACAAATCTGCATCTTGTAGCCCAATTCCTACGGCTGGAATTGGTTCCTGATCGTTAAAAGAGGTTACGCCCGAATGGGGAGTATTGTCTTGTTTAACAGTCATAGAGCGTACAATTGTCCCAATAGCACCTAATTCAGCGGCTTTTCTAGGGCCAGCAGTACGTTGATTCACGGCAGCACCATAGGCATGAAAAGTGTTCAGTCTAGTAATTTCCATTGGTCGATTGTAAAAGACAATTTTTCCTTTGATTTTATCTTTCCCCAGTGCTTCTAGCTCTTCAAAATTTTGCACTTCTACCACGGCTCCTGTAATTCCCAAAGCATCTGTTCCTGCCGAAAAACCTAGAGCAGTTACCGCCAAATCAATGGTTCCAATATAATTTGAATTGATAATTTTAGCTTTTTCAACCGCTCCCCTTCTCCAATAAGGCACTTCAACAGGTTGTGTCCAAACGGTGTCACAGCCCAAGGTATCTAACATATGTGAGGTATAAGAAACGGCTGCTGCATATTCTGGCGAACCGCCCAAACGTCCTCCAGCTTGTTTGCACAAATAGTGCAGCCAATCGTGTGCAGGGCTTTCTGTCAAAATATTGCTATACATCTTCTTGATGTACTTGATCTCTGCATCTTCATCCAAAGTTTGTGCAAAAGAACAAACTGTCGTGGAACATATCAACAGAAGTAAGGTTATTATTTTACAAATCATAATTGTTATTTTTTTATTAAAAAAAAATCTAATCTGCCAACAATAGAAAAATCGTTGGTCGTTTATGCAAGCTAGGAATCGTTTTCTTCTTCCATGCTTGAACCTTGTGTGTACAAATGTATTCTGAAGGAAGCGTAATATCTGCTGCAATTCCAAATAAAGTATTGGGCTGAAGCACAGATAATGCATCTTCTATAAAGCCATCGTTTCGATAAGGCGTTTCTATAAAGATTTGAGTCTGATTATTCTTTGCAGAATAACGCTCCAATTCCTTTAATGCTTTTTTCCGTTCAGGGCTTTTGATGGGTAAATAGCCATGAAAAGCAAACTGTTGTCCATTCATACCAGAAGCCATTAAGGCTAGTAAAATGGAAGAAGGTCCAACCAAAGGCACGACTTTGATTCCTTTTTCATGTGCCATTTGAACCACAACCGCCCCTGGATCTGCAACCCCAGGACAACCTGCCTCTGATAAAAGTCCAATATTTTTTCCTTCTTTTATGGCTGGCATTAAAAAAGATTCTATATCATTAGGATCTGTTCTTTTGTTCAACTCAAAAAAAGTCATTTCCTGCAAAGGAATGGGTGTTTTTATTTGTTTGAGAAACTGACGGGCTGTTTTGCCTCTTTCTGCTATAAAAACATCAATTTCATGAACCTTTTGAATCATATATGCTGGAAGAGGATCTAGGATACCATCTCCTAAAGGAGTAGGAATTAAATATAATGCGCCTGCCATGCTTCTGTTTTTTTTCGTTCTTTGACCAATCGTGTGATAATATTCTAACGACTATCTTTATTAAAATTATATGAGTCGTAAGTTCTAAGTAGAAAGTCGTATGTTTTCTTTTGATAATAAACGACTTACGACTTTCTATTTAAAACTTATATCCTAGTTCATAACTGAATAGAGTAAGCTATGTTTTAAAACTCCACACGATTTTTCAAAGAACCTTTTTTTAAATTAAGGTACTTTTGATCTATCTATACTTCGTGTAGAACCCGAAGGCTCAACGCAGTTAAATCGTATTAAACTATACAATACAGGACAAAAAAACAAATTTATATCCAAAACAAGGCACTATATAAGTAGTCTATTTTAAAATAGTATGATCTAATTTTCAAGCTTCTACCTCTTTTATTCTATTTTTAGAGTCAAATAGTCGTTTACTCTTGTTTATTCGTCAAAAATAGTTAGAAGTATAACTTTTTTTATGTTTTTTTGTACCCAGATATTTTTATACTAAACTCTAAAAACCAAATGATTCCATGGCTAAAATAATTAAACCACCTCAACGTTTGGATGAAATTCCAGAACAAAGAAGCTTTTTTCTAGCAGGAAGCATAGAAATGGGCAAAGCAATTGACTGGCAAAGTCATGTTGGTAACAAATTTGATATTTTTGACATTATAATATGGAACCCGAGAAGATCATCTTGGGATAGTTCTTGGGAACAATCAATCAATAATTTTGTTTTCAAGGAACAAGTAGACTGGGAATTAGATGCGCTAGATCGAGCGGAAACAATTTTTTTCCATTTCGAACCGCAAACTCAGTCTCCTATTACCTTAATGGAATTAGGTTTATTTGCGGCATCAGGAAAATGCATCGTTCATTGTCCTGAGGGCTTTTGGAGAAAAGGTAATGTTGATATTATTTGTCAACGTTATAATATTCAACAGGTAAACTCTATCGACCAAGGCGTCGCTTTATTACAAAAACAGTTTCATGACTGTAAAAAAGCCAGCTTGTAGTCTTCCTTTTTTTATGTTATAATGATTAAATTAACACACCATGAATATTTTTATAAACAACCAAAAACAATTAATGGGATTACTCCTAATAGTTAGCTTAGCCTATGGTTGTACCCCTGAACCCGATTATAAAACAACTCGAAAAGGGCCTTCTGGATCTGATCTAATGCTGCAAAACGCTTCTGCTTCTGTCCAAAAAACCTTGAGTTTATTTGACGAGCGCCTTAGCGAGTATCAAGATGGCGTTTACTTAAAAAATTGGGTCTATGATCCTGTTACCAATAATATTACCTTTGGTAGAAACGAAGATCAGAAAGCAAGAAATGCGGCCATAAATCATAAACTAGGTCTAGGTTTCGCTGACTATATTGCCAAAGAAAATAAAAAAACACTAAAATATCAAGCTGTTTCTCCATTTGCCAATATGGAAGATATTGGACTCTATGGTCAACCACTCCTTCTCAATGGGATGCCTTTTTCTGGAGTCTTGGTGGGTACACATATCGAATCGGGTAAAAGAATATTGGAAGCCCGTTTTTATAAAGGAAACCGCTTGGGAACCTTTAATGTTTGGACCAATCTAGAACGCTTGTATACCAAGTCCTTTCAAGAAAAAAATCAAATTGCTATAGATCCTGAAGCCGTTAGGAAACCCGTTATTTATCTTTATCCTGAAACCGCTCAAGAGATTAATATAAAAGTACATTTTGAGGGAGAACTCACGCATACCTATCCCAAATACAATGCCTCTACGGGTTGGAATGTGACGGCAAATCCTGATGGAATGTTGACAGAACATAGTAGCGGAAAAGCGTTCAGTTATTTATTTTGGGAAGGACAAAGTTCTTTTCAATATACCATGGACAAAGGTTTTGTGGTAAAAGGAGAAAATGCGGCTGATTTCTTGGATGATAAATTAGCCTTGATGGGCTTGAATAGAAGGGAAGCAACTGATTTTGTTTCTTATTGGTTGCCAGAGTTAGAAAAAAATGCGTTTAACTTGATTCATTTTTCAACAGAAGAATACACACAAAACGCTGCGCTAGAAATCACTCCTGCTCCTGAAACATTGATTAGAGTTTTTATGGTTTACAAACCACTAGAACATTCGATTGATATTCCTGCACAAGACCTCAAAAAAGTCTCTAGAAAAGGCTACACGGTAGTTGAATGGGGTGGTAAAAAAGCTAGCCAATACCTTAACTAGTAAATAATACATGTCTAGAAAGGCATTATCTTTGATTTAGAAAAGATTGTTTGGCACTTTAGACTAAACAGTCTTTTTTTATTTTACCCAATTAGCCGCCCAATTATGAAGTATTTTTTCATTCTGCTCTTATCTTCTATTTCTTACTTAACGTTTTGTCAAGAGCTGCCTCGCACTGTCAAAAAGGTAAACCCTTCTCTTTTTATTAACAACATGCTAAATGAACGGGTTTATCAACAGGCGAATATTCGAGAAAACTTAGTTGTTTTTTCCCGTAGTTTTGATAATCGCCCCATAGAGGAAGTTCAACAAAGTTTTCATTATTCTTTTTTGGATGAAAAAGATAAAATATGGTTGCTTGAATTTCAATTTGACCGACATGACATCAAATTGTATAATGGTCTCAACATGGAACCTGTTGGATGCAATGATTTTGGTCTTAAAATTTACACCAAAAAAGAAAATAAATGGAAAAATTCCACCTTAGAATCCTTGCCTGATGATTTCTTAATGCTGGTTACCAAACATTTTCAAACTTTGCAAAAAGGCAGTTTAGGCATGTATTTTTATAATCAAGATCCAGAACAGGCGGTTTCAATTGGTTTGGAAAAAAATAAATTAACGTTCCGACAAAATGGAAAAATTAAACTGGCTTTAGTTTGGAAAAAAGGAGCCTTTGTTTGGAAGACTAAAACGGATAAGTAATCAAGATTGGTTTTATACCTTTATTAAAAAACAAGTGATAAAATCGTATCCAAAGTCCACTATTTTTTTGCTTAAACCAAAAAAAGTAGTGGACTTTGTTTTATTTTTAAAATAAGTGAACTATTTTAGCATTCTCCACGTTATGGAGGAAAGAAGATACTTAGTTTAAAACTAAAACAAACTATATATTATATAACTTAAGTAAGCAAATTTGCCTTACTTATAAATCAAAAATGTTATGCAAGGTTTAACACAAGCAAAAGAGAACCTAGAACAAAGAGGATTTCTTGACGTAGAAGTGGACCCAATGCTTGACTTGGTTGCTGCTATCGAGCAGTTGAAAAAAGAAAAAAATGCCATTATTTTAGCGCATTATTACCAAGACAGCGAAATCCAGGACATTGCCGACTATATCGGAGATAGCCTGGGACTGGCACAGAAAGCCGCCACAACCGATGCTGATATCATTGTGTTTGCAGGAGTACATTTTATGGCAGAAACAGCAAAAATGTTGAATCCGTCTAAAACCGTATTATTACCAGATTTAAAAGCAGGTTGTTCTTTGGCAGATTCTTGCCCAGCGCCTCTTTTTAAGAAGTTCAAAGAGAAATATCCAGACCATGTTGTCGTTAGTTACATTAACTGTACGGCTGCTCTAAAAACGATGACTGATATTTGTTGTACTTCTACCAATGCTCAGCACATCATTGACAGTATTCCAGCAGATCAACCCATTATTTTTGCGCCAGATAAAAACTTAGGGGCTTATCTAAACAAGACAACCGGTCGAGATATGGTTCTATGGAATGGCTCTTGTATGGTGCACGAAATTTTCAGCAAGGAAAAGATTGTCAAATTACAAATCAGACATCCAAAAGCGCAATTGATTTCACATCCAGAATGCGAAGAGCACATTTTAGATATTTCTGATCATGTTGGTTCTACCAGTTCTCTCTTAAAATACACTAAAGACAGTGAATTTGACGAGTTTATTGTTGCCACAGAGCCTGGTATCATTCACCAAATGGAAAAAAACTCTCCAAACAAGAAATTCTATCCTGCTCCCCCAACCAACTCTTGTGCTTGTAACGAATGTCCGCACATGAAGTTGAATACGATGGAAAAATTATACTTGTGTATGAAGCATAATTTGCCAGAAGTTACTTTAGAGCAAAACATTATTGACAAAGGTCGTCCTTGTATTGACAAGATGTTAGATATTTCAGCGAAAGCTGGGTTGTAACATACTATATAAACATTAAGCGGTCAATTTTGAATCTTCAAAATTGACCGCTTTTTTTATGTCCAAGAATTAACCAAAAGAATTTATTCCAGTTCTTTCAACATTTCTATCTTTTCTTCTGGAGTATAATAATCATAATCTGCCAAACATTTTTTGAAGGCACGAATCGTTTCTTGCTTGTCTATTTTCAACTCCTTCTGGGATTCTATAATTCCCCAATAAGCATCTGCAAAACTAGGGTATTCTTTCAATAATAATTCCCAGGCTTGAATCGCACTTTTATATTCCTTGCGTCCAAAAAATCCCCAGCCTACCCCATTCAAAACACCTATAGAAAGGCGTAACGCTTCCCCATAATGCGCTTGAGTATTCTCCGCAATAAGCTCTAATTCCTTTGCATTAAATACCGTATTCTTGTAATACCTATTTTGTTCTTTTGCCCAATAATGAAAAACATCATACAGCGCTGGCGCAATTGCCAAGCCTGGAATCACATTGTGATCTGCATGTTTAAATTCGGTTGCTTTTATATTGATATTATTCTTATTAACTTGGTTTTCAAGACGGTAATAATCCTCGATATAAAGACTTTCAACTCCTGCTCTGTAGTATTTGACAGGCTGATCGTTTTTAGGCTTATAATGAATGCTTGAATCTGCAAAGTTGACTTGTTCTTGTTCATAAAATGGGCAAAGTGCAATTACAGCATTCAAATCGTGAATTCGATTGACAAACAAAGAACTCGTATAGTAGCCATATCTCGAATGTCCAATTAACAATCGGAAGGCATTCGCCTTTAGTTCTTCCTCTGCAAAAGGCAACAATTCATCAAAAATAAATTGCTCATTTTCTTTTGCTTTTCCCGATGGAGTAGAGATTTTATAAGACGTTTCTTTATAACGATACTCGAAGGTACTTGCGACACTAATTACGATGCAAGAAGGCATTTGATAATTGGTCGTTATATAATCTATTGTATTAATAATATAGTTGTTGCTTCGTTCATTTTGTTTATCAAAAATGAGAATAACAGGAAATTTCTTATCAATAGACGCCTCCCATTCTAAAGGCACCACAATGGAAATATCCTTTCCATAACCCAAAGAACTCGATTGAAAAGTCGTATCCTTTAGTTTTTTATAACTCTCATATTTTTGAGCAAAGGCATTATTTATTACCAATAAAAAAGTAATGCTAAGAAGAATTCTCATAATCCTATTTTTGAAGTTGTAGACAATCAATAGCAGCACGTTTTTCCTCAAATACACCTTTTTCTTTTATTTTTTTATAATCACTTAGTGCTTTCCATTCTTTATAATAATCTTCATAATGATAAGCATACGTTTGTAGAAAAGCCATTGCAAAAGGCAATAACAAAGACCACCAACCTATAAAAAAGGCGCCAATTCCTATGGCCAACAAGCCCCACAAAATCCAAATAATAAAGGCAGCAGTAAAGGCAAAACTAGTCGCAAATTCGATAAAAGGAACAAACTTGTTCCGCAAATTACGGGCAATAATATGCGGAATTCGCCCTGACAAAGTTCCCAACAACCAAAAAGGAAGACCAATCAGCACCCAAAAAATTGAACGCTTATTTTTCTTGGCAACAGCATAATCTTTCAAACCTTTGCTATCCAATAAGGCTTGATAAGCATCGACCTCTTTCTCTAAGGCAATTCTACCTGCATCATCCAATTCGGTAACATGGTTGGCAATCGCTTGTTCTGCTAGACAAACATCAGGATTTGCCGTGTACATGGGGAAAATATTTCGAGTAAAATTATTTCGAACCAATACCAATAGTTTCTCTGTCAGCACCTCATTCCCTTCTTCTATATAAACCATTTCCGCGCGCAAAGCGACCCGCATATCTTGTGTTAATTCGATAACAGCAGCTTCCTTATCTTCTTCATAAATCGCTTTATAATCCTGCACAGACAAGGGTTTCCCCAATTTGGTATAAACCTCACTTCTAAATTTATCGTGATAAGTATAATTCACACCCGCAGGCAAAATTTTAACATCTATCCCCCAATCTTTCTCTTCCATCATCTTGAAAGCCAATCGAGCACAGCCTTTCTTGAAAGGCAACAATTTCTTTTGCACCACACAATAGCCCTCTGGAGCCACAAAAGCACTATTCCATCCCGCATAAAGCAATTCTCGTGTCTTCTTAAAGGTTGCCTCATTTTTGTGCATGTTTTCTGTCCCTTCGTCTACTCTATAAATTGGCAAACCATGCAATTTGTACATCAACCAGCCTTTGGGGTTATTCGGGAACTCTGTTGCCCTTGCCCAAAAATAAACAGGTCGTCTTTGCATAGCAGCAATTAGAATTGGATCTAACATTCCATTGGAATGATTCGAAATAAAAATCAGTGGGTCTTTTTTAGGAATGTTTTCAGCATTCAAATAATAAACCCTTCTAAAAAAACAGATGTACATCAACCACAAAAATACTCGAAATAAATTATATATAATCATACGTTTATGCTATGCTATTTTTAATAATAATACTTGACAGCGCATCTAGTTGTAAATCTCCAACAGAGCTTGGAAGGGATGCCCTCCACGAAGTAGCAGCGAAGCTAATTTACTTGGGTAGCTAAGTATTATTTAAGACAACAAAGTTGTTTTTTGGATAAAAAAAGGAATCAAGAGAACAAGATAAAAGTCTTTGTGCAAAAAATATCAATTTAGCTTCAAAAGTCAACTTTTATTAGATTTTCACTATCTTGGTTTGAATAAAAATGCCCTACGCTCACTAGATTTAAACACAAAGATGCATTTATCTAAAAAGAAAACTCAATTTAATCAATTTTTAGCTTTCCTATTTTCATTCCTTTTAGGAGCAATCTATCTATTGGTTATTCATAATATAAGTAATTTATCGGACACGATTTATTACATTCTATTGGCAATGGGTGCCTTGGTTTGTTTTAATACTTATAGTATTTTTACAAAAAAATTTAGAGAAAGAAATGCACTGGTTAAAACTGCCTTTCCTGAAAATTGGCGCAAAATTTTAGAGCAATATGTCGTTTTTTATCAAGCCTTAGATGCTGCGGAAAAAGCCCGTTTCGAAACAGAAATTCAAATCTTCTTACACGAAACAAGGGTGACGGGAGTGCAAACAGAAGTGGATGATTTGACCTTGGTTTTGGCGGCAGCTAGTGCCGAAATTCCTGTTTTTGGTTTTCCAGAATGGGAGTATGACAATTTAGGTGAAATTTTAATCTATCCTGGTCCATTCACCAAAGATTTCCGAACAGAAGGTCCTGGTAGAAACGTCACAGGCATGGTTGGCACAGGCTTGATGCAAGGCATTATGATTCTGTCCAAACCCGCCTTAATTGCAGGTTTTACAAATCCTAATGATAAAAAGAATGTTGGTATTCACGAATTTGTCCATTTGTTGGATGCCTCTGATGGCAAATATGACGGTATTCCAAACCGTTTCATGGAACATAAATACATTGAGCCTTGGCTAGAAATTATCCGTAAGGAAACCGAACGTATCCACAAAGGGGAATCTAGCATGAATCCTTATGGGGCAACCAACCGAGTGGAGTTTTTTGCGGTCGCTTCCGAATATTTCTTTGAACACCCCAAAGCCTTACAGAAAAATAAACCAGAACTTTATGAGATTCTGAGCCATGTGTTTCAACAAGACACCAAGAATCGCCTAAAAACAGCGTTTAAATCCATGCTAAATTATACGGG
>CALDEP010000169.1 GCA_937942475.1 uncultured Aureispira sp. | reverse complement strand
AGCGAGGCTTTTCAAGGAAGATAGCGGACAAAAGATGCCCAATTTAATGTTAATTACTTTTGTCCATCTACTTAGGTAGTCTTAATTAATCGACACATTTTTGAAAGGCTATTTTTTTTCTTTGAATGCTAACAGGACTTCTATAGCCTATTTTTTGCTAAACGGTGGCGTATAATAATCCAAAAAAACACATCAAAGTAAGCGAAAATTCTTACCAGGCAAGGCACGAATAACACCCCTCAATTCCAGTTCCAACAAGAGCGCAGCCATACGACTCGTACTAATCTTGGTCTCTCGAATAATCGTTTCCAAGTGCACCTCCTTCCCTAGCATCAAATCGACAATCAAGCGCTCCTCTTTCGATAAGTTGGCAAACAATTGTTTTTGCTGTCCTGTTGCCTGCTTCTCCCAACGCAAGATATAAGCAAGGTCCTCTGCGGATTCTAACAAAGAGGCTCGATGCGTTTTGATTAAATGATTGCAACCTTTAGAAAGTGGGTCGTCCAAACGTCCAGGAACCGCAAACACATCTTTGTTGTATTCATTCGCAATATATGCTGTAATCATTGAGCCACCTCGATTCGCTGTTTCAACCACAACTACGGCATCCGCCATCCCTGCAATAATTCGATTGCGCATAGGAAAGTGTTGAGGAAAAGGCTCTGTCCCTGTTCTAAATTCGGTTAAAATACCGCCACAATTTGTCATGCGCTGTGCAGTTGGTTTGTGCATTTGGGGATAAATTCGATCCAAGCCATGAGCGACCACGCCAATATTGGGTATTTGTAAATCCAAGCATTTTTTATGTGCCGTTACATCAATTCCATAGGCAAGACCGCTTACAATAAGGGGATTATAAACCGCTAAATCTTGTACCAGCCGTTCGCAAAATAATTTACCTTGGGCACTTGGTTTTCGAGTTCCTACAATGGCAACGACTTTAGCAGCATTAAGATTTGTATTTCCTTTATAATATAATAAAAAGGGCGCATCAGGGCAATTTCGGAGTCGTTTGGGATAATCTGCCGATTCTTGAGGCAAAACCTTGATGTTGTATTTTTGTGTAAACGCCCACTCTTCTTCCGCTTTTTGTAGGGTACTTTTGTCCAAAATATGCTGCGCCATCGCCTTGCCTACTTTGGGAACTTCGGCTAAATCTCTACAATTACTTTGTTCAAAGACCGCTTGGGCAGAGCCAAAGTGTTGGAGCAATTCAAGCGCTGTTTTGTTCCCTATCTTGGGGATTAAATGAAGGGCGATTCTATAAATAAGTTCATCCGCAACTACTTCCTGATTCAATGTCATGGTTTTCTTTAAAGGGCTGATCAGCAGTTGGTAAAATACGCTCAAGTTTATAAGAACACTTAAAACCTGAGCGTATTCTCTTATCGTCTAATACAATGTGACATCGGTTTTTATTTTTATTACAGAGAATTTTTAGTGAGATTGAAGGACTCCCGCAGTTTGATAGCTGTAGCTATCAGAACGAGGACAGGACGCCCAAACTCGCAAAAAGGCTCGCTTAATAAATGTTAAAAATTTATGTTACACTGTATTTAATGACTTTGCTGCTCCAACCAATCGTGTAATAATGCTTTTTTAGCATCATCCAGATAAGCGTCACCATGCATTCTATAATAACCTTTTGGTGGCATGTGTCCTTCTTCTATTTCTTCTGCACATTCATGCAAAGCATGTTTGCGATCCTCTTCGCTCATGGCAGCCCATGTAGAAAAATTCAAAGCCTTTCTTGCATTTTTGATGTGACCTCTTATCCAAAATGATACAGGAGCTACGTACGTATACCAAGGGTATTTTGTTTCATTTGAATGACAATCATAGCAAGAAGATTTCATCTGAGCTAATACATCTTCTGGTGGTTGCTCGGTACTTGCAAAGGTCATTTTCTCGTCAATCATAATCGGACTTTTGTCAATTTGAAAAAATTGCATGACAATCAAAAGTAGTCCAATTCCTATAAAAATCTTTTTCTTATTCATTTCTTTTTTTTATCTATTTGATGTGTTATTACAAATGCTTTAACTTATAAACTCAATTTACGCAAGAAGATTTTAGGTAGTATTGAGCTTGCTTTTACTTAAAAAATATTGTTTTAATGCTGAATGCTTAATTAATTTCCTGCGTAACATCAGTTATAAAGCTAGCCTTTAAGAGAACGTTAAAATTAACAAAAATAAAGTGACCACATAAACGTTTCCTAGAAAACCTTCGTCTTATATTATATAGTTTCTATAAAATAAAAAAACGTTAAGCTACCAACAAACCTTAAGCTTGGATTAACATTTGTTGTTGATCTTTTATCCTAATAATAGTAAAATCTAACTACCTACAATTACTAAATAATGAACAAACTACTTTTTGCCTGCCTTATTTCTAGTCTCTTTTTATTAACTAGTTGTGAAAAAGAGGAATTAAATTCCATTCCCACACAAGATTATCGAGAGGAATTAATTGGAACTTACAAAGGTAGCATATCCTATGAAGATGTTGCTCAATCTAAGGAAAGTGATGAATCTATGATTATAAAAGATCAATTGTTGGATCAAATAATCGAGATCACCAAATCAACCACACAAGCAGATGCCCTTGTTATTAATGGCAATGTGCTAAATTTAGTGACTCAATCGATTTCGAATAAAAATAAATACGATGATATGTTTCTTTATTCTGCGCAAGATTGTAGTGGAAAGGAAGCTTATACCTTAACTTTTTTGCCTAAAACGCAACGTTTGGTCTTAGAATATAAACACGATAGGACTTGTAATGTTGGCGCACTGAAGCAAAAGAGTATCTTTGATGGCTTTAAGAATTAAGAGAAGTGTTTCTAAGGAAACTGTTTTTGCTTGTTAACTCATGTTACGCAATAAGCTTTTTTCAATTACGACTGAAACCTCCCTTTGCCTATTCAAGCACTATTTTAATGTTTAATTCTCCATGTTGAATTTTTCTTTTTTTATCCATCTAATTATTTCTTGCGTAACATCAGTTGTTAAGCCTAAATGCTCAGGCGCTTTCAAATTCCTGTATTTTCAAATTATCAAATAACGTTCACAGAACGAAAAAACAACTCTTTATGCTTCGTCTTTTTTGTTTTATAATAATGGCTTACACCTTTAGTGCTTGTGACAAAGGTCCTGTTATAGACATTCCTT
>CALDEP010000168.1 GCA_937942475.1 uncultured Aureispira sp. | reverse complement strand
CTTAATTAGTGTTAAAGCCTTTTCAAAAAAGATTATTTCCTTCTTCTTTTAGCTATATATTCCTAATTTTGTCTTTCAGTTATGCCCCTTTTTTTATAAAAAAAATAAAATAGCTGCCCAGTTCACAACAAAAACGAATTTCACCTCGTTTTTAAGTGTACACGCCTTTTATTAATCCCTAAACACTTCTATTATAGTAATAATCTTCTACACATTTTTAATTTATTATAAGTACGGTATTTAGTCACAACAGGATGTCATTTTTTTGACAACCTAGTAATTTAGGACAGATTTTTGTTAAATCAAATCTTTGTTAGAACTCTAATTGCTTAAAATAATCATCAGTGAGAAATATATTATTACTAAGTTGTATTGCTTTTTTTGCAATAACAAATACGACCAATGCTCAATATTGGGAAGTGAGTGGAATGGGCGGGGTAACCGTTTATCATGGAGATTTAGCTCCTGACTTTTCAATGCAAACACCAGGCGTTGGCGGCAGTTTTTTTGTTCGTCGTAATGTCGATCCTAGAATTTCTTTACGGATTGGAGCTAGTTTTGGAACCATTAGTGCTTCTGATGAAAATTCCTTAAACGAATACAACAAAGCTAGAAATCTAAGTTTTCAATCCACTATTTTTGAAGGTTCTGTGGGTTTAGAATTTAACTTTTTACCCTTCCATCATCGTCATAAAACGGGAAGAGGTAGAAGTCAATTCACGCCTTATTTGGTAGCAGGTTTTGGTGTTTTTCATCATAATCCCAAGGCAAAATACAATGAAACTTTGTATGAATTACAACCTCTAGGAACAGAAGGACAAGCAATTGGGCAAGAATATTCCCTCGTTCAACCCGCCTTTATTATAGGTGGAGGTATCAAAATAGACATTAATTCACAATGGGGAATTATCATAGAAGGAGCCACTAGAATTTTATTCTTTGACTATTTGGACGATGTCGCTGGAGAATATGCAGATCCTCGTTTAATTGCCTCCCAGAGAGGTTCTTTGGCTAGTGCCGCCATTGGCTTGGCAGATCGATCAGACGCAGGACAAAGTTTAGGTCGTCCTGGACGTCAACGAGGGGATTCTAAAACCAATGATGGTTACACCATGTTTACGATTGGAATTTTATATACCATGCATCAAGATTACTGTCCTTCTTGGTAGAAGACAAGGCGTCTAAAAACACGCTATTTTTTATAAAAAGAAAAACCTTTTGGCGGAGCAATTGCCAAAAGGTTTTTTTTATGTCCTCAGACTCCGTACCTTGTAGGGCAAACGAAACAGAAACACCAAACATAGACCATACCAATGCGCAAACTCTTACTAGTTCTCTTGATTTTCATATTGAGTATTGTAAGCCTAATTCTTCTCTTCAATACGTTCACCAATGTCTCCAAGCAAGACCAAATTCTGACAGCAAAGGGACTTCCAAATTACCCAGAAGCCAACGAGCGATTGGCGAATATGATCCGCATTCCTACAACTAATGCGTCCAATCCTTTGAGTAATTTCAATCGTTTTCATGCTAATTTAGAGCAATATTATCCAACACTTTTTGATAATCCTAATGTAGAATGGCAACATTTTGAGGGTTTAAGTTTGGTCGCCAAATGGGTTGGTCGTACGTCTGAATTAGCACCCATTGTTTTGGTGGCAGAACAATATACAGAAGAACCCAATTTGGAGACCATTCCAGAGTGGAGCTTTAATCCTTTTATGGGCAAGATAGAGAAAGGTGTCATTTATGGGCAGGGAACACAAGATGGGAAAACGGCTTTGATGGCAATGTTAGAGGTCTTTAATGATTTGGTCAGCCAAGACATTCTTCCTAATCGAACGATTTATTTTGCATTTCCTCACAATTCCGAGCAAGGAGAACAGGCGATTATTAATGCCTTAAAGCAAGCAAAAATTCAACCTGATTTCATTCTAAAAACAGGTGGTTTAATTAGCCAAGATATGCTGTGGGAAATTGCAATGCCAACGGCATTAATTGGCATTGGTTCTCCTTCTGTGTCTAAAGTCACCTTAGAGTCAAAAGATATTTCCAACGAAATTTTACAGCAACAAATTCAACAATTGAGAGCCGTTTTACCTTTTGTAGATGTCAATACAAATTCTGTTCAGCACTTTATCCATCACCTTAGCCCTGAAATGAATTTTAGTCAACGCTTGGTTTTTTCCAATCAATGGCTCCTTAGCAATGTGCAGCAAAAATGGTTGCAAAAAAACGCCTTATCTAAAACTGCTTTTGGACATAATATTTACCTTCAAAAAATGGCGACTGATAGTTCCAATACTTGTATTACAGAATTACTCTTTGCAGCACCTCAAATACCTGTTAATTTAGAACAATGGCTCAAAAACCATTTACAACATCCTCAAATTAGGCTGTTAAAACAACCTAAAACGCAATATACCAATCAAACTTTAGCGCCAGTTGACAACCGTACTTATCGTTTTATTAGCAATACTTGTAAAGAAGTTTTCCCAAATGTTATTACAGCTCCAACATTGGTTCAACCACCTTCTAAAGTCAATTGGCAGGCAAATATTGAAGCAGACATTTATTATTTCCACCCTGTTGTTTATACCTCAGAAACATGGAACCTACGTCAGAGAAAAATAGATGCCAAAATTAGTGTTAAAAATTATCAACAGATGATTCAATTTTATTATCAACTTATTAATAATAGTATTTAAGAAAATCGAGGCTAAATCTACTTGTTCTCGATTCCATAAACAACGACATCCATCCCTAAGAATTCTGTGTTAAAAAGAGCAGACATGCCGTTCTTTTTTGCTACATGGATAGAGTCTACATTTTCAACTTCAATGATCGAAATAAATCGATCAGCATCTATATGTTTTAGCGCAAAGCGTTTCATTTGCTGTGCCATTTCCGTTCCGTATCCTTTCTTCCAAAACGCTGGTTTTAAGGAATAAGAAATTTCATATTCTGTTTTGCCATTTAATTCTCTAGGTATAATACCGCCCATTCCAATATATGCTCCGCTTTCTTTTATTTCAACGGCTAAATGACCAAAGCCATGTTCTTCATAGCGCTTGAATTGTGCCCTAATCCACTCTTCAGCCAAAATTTCTTTACTTTTTGACCAGTCTCTTATCCCTAAAAAACGGAGCCGATCATTGTCTACAAAGAAGTCCACCCAACTTGGTATATCTTTCTCTGTCAGTTTTCTAAATCTAAGTCGATCACTCTCTTGGTTGAAATAATCCATCGTTTTATTTTTGTATTTTAATACTGCATACAGGACAAAAGTTTTGTTTAATAATTCAGAATGAAGATCTATTTAATAAAATACCTAGATCGCTTCGCTTTTAGATTTTAGACCGCTTCGCTGGTAGATTTTAGACCTTATTGCATCTCAATAGGGTCTAAAATCTAGTATCTAAAAGCGATAGCGATCT
>CALDEP010000167.1 GCA_937942475.1 uncultured Aureispira sp. | reverse complement strand
ACATGTATGTAATGAGAAGATTGAAATTTACTAAAGTTCAAGACTTTAGTGAAGCTGAATTGACAAAATGTAAATAAAAACACCTTGTGTGTTCTTATCATAGAAAGCCACTTCCAAATTTTGGAGGTGGCTTTTTTTTGTTATAATAGCCTCCTTCTAAGCTTGAAACCAAAAATATGAAGCCTAAGTTTTATTTGTTTTGTGGGATTATACTGGTAATAATTTCTTGTAAAACCCTCCCATTTGATCAAACCATTGTAGAGACGACTGCTTATCCTGATTTTCAAATTAATATAGAGGAACTTAAACCCTTGTATGCTCTTGTCGATACCTTGACCAATAAAGTCTATAAAATTCGTAAAGAAGGAAACTCTATATTTATTTCAGCTAAAGAGCAAGAAAACGATTTTCAATATTGGATTGAGGATATAGAAACGCTACCGCATAGTTTTCAAATAATACCTTATCATAAGAAGAAAGAGTTAATGAGAAACTATAGTGGAAAGGGCGCAAAGTGGAAGCGAAAACGAAAAAAAACTTCAACTAATTCTAGGTGGATTTATGGAAGCCCTATACCTGATTATAGTGTATATGATACGCTCTTTTTGAGTATTAAGATTATAGAGTCGAACAAGGTTTCTTGTCAACTAAGTTATTGGTATGATACAACAGCCGCATATTTTGAAACAACAGGTATTATCCATTATGAGCAATAAAAAAAGGCTCCCCACAAAGGGCAGCCTCTTTCATATTATTAGAACAAAAACGAAGTTAAACCACTATTTAGGTTTCTTACAACAGCCATGTAATTTATTATAAGCTGCTTTATTCGCCTTTAAATTATCAGCATCATAGCCTATTTTTGTAATTGCTTTTTTGATTTTTTGAAGGCTAATTTTTTCTTGTAAGAACTGCACGGTTACCGTATGGGTACTTTCGTCTGTTTGTACATTTTTAACGCCTTTTAGTGCAAACAAAGCATCTCCAATCGTCATGGTACACATGCCACATTGATTCGAGCTATTGATAACAGCCGTTTTTAGCGTGTAATTAGTTTTACCTTCTCTATGCCCGCCATCTTGTTGGCAACAACCAGGCAAGTTATTATGCACTTCTGGATTCGCTTTAAGGTCATCGGCATCATAACCTGCTTCTGAAATTGTTTTTCGAATCGTTAAAACGTCTACTTTATCTGCAAGGAAAACAACACTTAATACTTGTGTTTCTATATCCAAACTAGAACTTTCAATCCCTTCTAAGGTAGACAAAGCTTCTTTTATAAAGCCATCGCAAGAACCACATTGAGACGATGTTTTAATGGCTACTCGCTGTTGATTGTCTTCTAGTAACCAATCTTCTCTTGTTATTTTTTCATCAGCAGAAACGACAGGTGCACTAGAGCAAGATTTTACAGGCGCAAAGCGTTCTTTGCCTTCAAAGGTATATTTGACACCAGCATATACTTGCGTTCCAAACACAGGAGCATAAATAGCCGTAGCATCAAACTTAGGACTAGAGATTTGCTGTTGAAAAGGATCTTCGTACCCAATAATTGGACCTGGCTGGGTGTAGTTTGTCAGATTTTCAGCACCAAGGTATACTTCCCATCCCCCTTTGAAATGTTTCGTAATATGAGCATTGAGTAATGGATAGGCAGGCGATTCTCGCTTGATTCTATATTCGTAGATAATAGGACCATAAGGTGCGTGCGTGTGTGGCATGCGTTGTGGACCTATAATGTTCATGGTTAGATTAAATTCCCAGTCTTTTTTAGGAGTGGTGTAGTTTAAATGAATCAAGCCTCTGTGTTGAGGCACCATAGGCATGGTTTGCAAGATAGAACCAATCTGCATTCGAACATCGTTAAATTTATAAGCAATACGTGCTTCTAGTCCTTTTACAATATCTTGCGTGTATGTCACTAAAATACTATTGGCAAAAGATTTTCCATTCAAATTATAAAATTGAATCGTGTTATGACTTGGGTCCGAATCTAAATCTACAATCAGTTGATTTTCAAAATCTGTTCGATAAAGGTCTACATTTAAGCTTCCTTCTAATTTTGGACTTATTTTGATATTCCAAGCAAAGTTGACCCCATAATTCCAAGCAACTTCTGGTAGAATGGTTTCTTGAATGTCAAATTCTTTGTAGCTTGGCATGAACTTCAAATTCTCAATCAATAGATTTGTTGTACGCACGCCACGACCTGCTGAAGCACGAATGACCATATCATCAGAGAAATTATACTTTAAGTTTAATCGAGGCGAAGGGTATATTTTTGTGAATTGTTGGGTGTGAATTAGATCAGAACGAAGTCCCAAAATTAATCCAAACTGTGTTCCTTTTTCTTCGTTGAATTTTTTTGTGAAATCATATTCTGCATAAACGGCAGCTATATGCTCTGTACGATCACTGTTTATGTCAATAAATTGTTCTTTGAAATCAATCAAATCATAGCTAAATCCAGTACTCAAGTTGTGCATTTTATTATTACCCAAATTGGTCTGAAAAACAAAATTTGCATACAAACGTTTTTGTAAACCTGTATATTTCTTATCTCCAAAATAAGAATTGTGTTGATGGATATTGGCGTCGTAGACGACAGCAATACTTTGGCTAGGATTATCAAAACCAAAATAACCCAATTTACCAAAAGCCCCAATGCGTCTAATTTCACTGTTTACTTGATACAAGCGAGTCGCAGGCGTATCAAATACTTTTTGAAAACTATTCTGAGTTTGTCCTCCAATTCTATTGTCAATAATTCCTTGAAAATTAATCTCAAAATGCAAAGATTCAGGTTTGTAAACCCATCTAGAAATTACATTTATCTGTTGTTTTTTAGGAATGTCTAAGAAGGAATCTTCATTATAATCAATTTCATTTCCATAATAATTTCCATGCATGAGCAAACCCGTACTCCAATCCTTGGTAATTCGGTAATTGAATTGTGCATTTAATTCTATCCGTCCAGTATAATTCGCAAAAAGGTTTAAGAATAGAAGTGGCGCTTTGTAAGGCTTGATTAATTCGGTATTAATTTGCCCTGTAATGCCTTGTACGCCATTACGAACAGAACTAGCCCCCTTAGATATTTGGATGGCTTCAATGAAGGTTCCTGGAATGTATTCTAAACCATAGGCACGTCCTAAACGATTAAAGGAAGGACGGTTTTCGATGAGCATTTGAGTATACGTTCCTCGAAGCCCTAACATTTCAATTTCTTTTGCTCCTGTAATCGCATCGCTGAAATTTACATTAACAGTAGCATTGTTTTCAAAACTCTCAGAGAGGTTACAACAGGCGGCTCTGCGGAGTTCCCCTGTTCCAATGGTTTCTATATTGAGTGGATCTAAAGTAGAGGTAAAACTACTTTTTTCTTTGGCTTCAACCACAATATCTGCCAAGGTCATATTGTCTTCAACGATCAACTGCAAACGTTCTTCGCTGGGTAATATTTCGACTTGAACGGTTTCGTAACCTACATAGTTAATTTCTAATAGATAGGGATTGATGCTGTCTATTCGTGGAATATCAAACCAGCCATCAATATCTGTTGCACCACCAATGGTCGTGTTGACCCAGTTGACAGTAGCTCCAATCAAGGGTTCGTTTGCCTTGTTGACCACCATGCCCGAAAAACGTAGGGGGTCTTCCTGTGCTAGGCTTGTATTAATAAAAGTAATCGAGAGAAATGCAATCCAAAAAGATGATAAATAACGCATAGTATTGCTAAATTAAATTAAAATAGACTTGACTATTGGATTCTTAAAAAAATAGTAAGACTAAGATTAATAATATAAGAACGTGAGGCGACTATAAAAAACTTAATTTTTATAGTAAAGGCATTGACATTCTAATTCTAGCAACGGTAGATTTGAAACCAGTTCAGGATGGATTCCTTGAATCGGGGAGGAGCTTTGTTGGATAGATTGCTGTAGGCAATCGTTTGAGGGATTAGAACAGGTTGTTCGTATTGAACGGCTGTATTTTTGATCCAATGCTCGAATACAAAATTAGTAGTCGGCAAAGGAATTTCTTCTGCAAGTTCTAAGTTGATGTTTGATTTTGCATATTTAAAAGAAGAAGAACAACAATCTTTTTTTGCCATAATGGTTGGCGACTCAAAATTGTTTTGTTGCTTTTTAACTTTTGTAGCACCAGAGCAACAGCCTTTTTTAGCAACTTCTGCTAGCTTGTTTTTGCAACATTCTAGGTTTAGCTCAGAAGCTAAAAGTGCTAAGTATTGCTGTCCTGTACAGTTACATAACATGATGTTTAGCCCAATTCCAGTAGTTGAAATTAGGACTAAAAATGCCAAACTAATGGCTGTTATTTTATGTTTTGTACTTGTCATTGTAACAAATATAGTCGAAAAAAGAGATGGAAACAAATATTGCTCCTGTTTTACTTTAAACTAATTGTTAATTAGAAACCGCATCCAGCCAATTCGTTAAAACTGTATCTTGACCAAAGTTCGCATTTTTGTTGTAATACCAAGCGGCTCCAAGTTCGATGTGCGTGGCATTTTCGTAGGCTTTGAAATTTAATACATTAGGAACGGTTTGTTCTAGTTTAGTACAGAATTTTTCTACGGCAGCATAAGACACCAAGCCGTCTTTTTTGCCATGTAAACACAAGAAAGGAAAGGTATCTTGCGGACTAATCCAAGTAACAGGATTTGCCAAGGTATAAGATTTACCATCTGCTGGACCCGTATAATCTAGCAAAGTAAAGGTTTGTTCCATTTCTGCGGTATTGATCGCACCAACAATACTAAAAGCGCCTTTTAATATAGAACGATCCAAGCCTAAATTTGCCCATCTATTCTCATCATAAGCCAGCAAACAAGCTAAATTTCCTCCTGCAGAAGTACCCCCTAAAATAATCTGAGGATGGTCAATACCTTGTTTTTTTACAAAATCTAAAGTATGCAGCAAGGCATTATTTACGTCTTCTTGCAAATCTTTGTAGTCAAATTCTGGTGCTAAACGATAGGCAGGAAAAACCAAGGTATAACCTTCCTGTTGCAAAAAATGGGCTAAATAGCGATGTTGGTTTGGACTACCCAAGCACCAACCACCGCCATGCAAGTAGACAATAATGGTGTTTTTCTTTTTACCTCCTTCCAAGGCTGGATAATAGTTGTAATACTGTTTGGGATGCTTCCCGTAGGCTATTTTTTGTTTGTTAATACCATCTTCAAATTCGCCATAATCCAAGATGGATAAGTGACGAGGTAAATGCACGACTTCCTGATATTTAGAACCTTTTGGTAAAACCCATTGCAGGATTAAGCCAAGCCATAAAGAAGCCGTAAAAAGCACGAACAAGAATTTGAGTACTTTTAAAAATTTATTCTTGGCAGCAGCAGATTTTATTATTTTATAACTTCCGATACTAGTAATAAGAAGCAGCGAATAAAAAAAAAGGTCGAAGAGCATATCTAATTGATTGAAAATAAAAGGAAGTCTGAGAAATAGTAAAGGGCTAAGGTGTAAAAAACTTTTCTTATAGACAACCAATTAATAAACAAAAGGTTCTTTTGAGCTCATTTTTTATCTAATGTTCAATTATGTCCTTCTTCACTTATGATTTTCCTTTCAAATCAAGAATAGTTTTAGCAAACAACAGCTTGGGTTTCCAGTATTTAGAAGTAGTGACATTATCAATAACAATCCCTCGTTTGCTACTACTGTGAATCATATACAAACCTTCAGAAGTGATTTTGTAGACAATTCCTACATGCTGGATTTTTCCATTGCGTCCATCACGTCCAAAAAATAAAAGGTCGCCAGGTTTGACTTTTGAAAGCGCAACTTCTACCCCTTGTTTAGACTGACTAGTGGAGCTGCTAGATAATTTAATATTGTGTTTAGAACAAACATAATACGTAAATCCAGAGCAATCAAAGCCTTTGGGATCTTTGCCTGCATACTTGTACTTTACCCCTTTGTATTTTTCAGCATCTTTTATTAAACCGTTTCTCAAGCTTGTTTCTGCAGACACCTTGGAACTGTTACTACTAGTCGATGTAGAACGAGTTGGTTGACAAGAATATACAAGAGTGAGGGCGAAAATTAAGAAAATAAATGAATTGACAATTGATTTTTGCATAGATATATTTTTAAAGGCTAATTGGCACGGTTGTAGCTGTTTAAAAAACAAGTTTTTATTAGGTTAGTTAAAAGGGTTATTATACAATACAGAATAATATTTTGTGTTGTTATAGAAAGCGATTCGGTATTGCCTCTCCGAATCGCTTTTCTTATGCCCATAAGGCTCGATTCGTAAGAAGACCTCCTTTGCTCTTAACCTTCTAACGGTAGTAAGCTTACAAGTATTATACTAGAATTTGTTAAGGTAGTCTTATTATTTTATTTATAAACGAAAAAAAAGGAATTGACACAAGTCAATTCCTTTTTTTGCTGTTCAAAACAGCTTATAAGTAAGTTATTATTACCATACTGGACAACCGTAACGTCTACCGCCACCTAAGTTATCTGTGTCGATGAAGAAGCTAAAACGTACAGTAACTGTATAATAAGCATCGTTATCTCCTGGATCACCTCTTTGTACACCAGCAGCAGTTACATCCGAGTTAACACCTGTAGGGTCAATTTCTCCAGAACGACGTGCCAATGCTTTTGCTAATGCTGCCGTGCCAGGATCCATATTTAGATCAAAAATACTTTCGTCATCAACATAGTCAAAAGATACATCATCAATGTAATCTGTAAATGTCATACGGTGATTGATTTCTAGAGCCAAAGCCCAAGTATCATTATAAGCCCATTTTACACCAAAACCCATTGGAATGTTCAACTGAACTAAGTCATATTCTGGACGACCATCTACTAGACCTTGTCCTTCTGTTTTAAGTGGTTTTAGTTCTATCCACCTGCCTTGATAAAGCGTTTCTGGATTAAAAGCAAAAATACCAATCCCAATAAATCCATAAGGAGAAATAACACTATAGTTTTTATATCCACCACTTAATTCGAAGTTGTATGGAATAATTTCAGCGGCAATACTAGCGTCAAAAACATGTGATCTAAAACTCAAGTTTCGATAGTAACGATACCAAGCAGCGCTAACGCCATCTCTTGAACCTACAGCAGAAAAACCACCTAAACCAGCTTCTTTATCATTTCCATGTAGTTGTAAATAATTCAAATCTACTCGTGCTGCGAAATGGCCACCTATATTGTATCTTGCAAATAAACCAAATGTAGGTCGAACGGAAGAGAAATCTGTATCAACAATAAATGGTTGACCGACTCCTGTTTGAGGAGTCTGAACACCAGTCGATTGGTTGGTTGTATTTTGAAAACCTCCAACTCCTCCCAAGTCTCCTAAAAACTGAGTAGTTCCTATTTGTATTCCAATTTCTAAAGGGTATGCCGGTTGGTAGCCGTTTTGAGAAAAGCCAGCTGTAGCTCCAAGCATAACTAAACACCATAAAATAAAAGTTTTTTGCATCTTGTAATCTTGGTATAATGTTAAGTAAATAGCTTCCCGTTTGAGGGATGAGGATTGAAAATATATTACCTAAACGCTATCAAACAGATAAATAGTATCTTAGGGGTCAATTTTTTCGATTTTTTTTCAGAAAGTCTAAACCCATTTCATTTTTTTACGAGAATAGTGAATTCTCATTATAGGGTAACCAAAGGTATAAACTTTTTTCCAGATTACAAATGTATTGATTTAGTTCCTCTTTTAACAGTTCTTTCACAATAATTTTAATAAAAGTAGGCATATTTTTTTTTAAGCCTTTCATCTTGCCATTATTACAAATAATAATAAGCCCATTTCCTTTTTTATTAAAGCAAAAAAATAAAGGATGCGAGCAATCGATTTAACTATTTTTAGTAATTTATTAGTCCTAGGAAAAAATATTCTTACATTTGCAGTATCTTTATTTAGACAAAATAAAAATTAGTAAGAGCAATGCGGCTATACTGGAGTGTGATCTGTTTTTTTTGTTGTATGAATCATTTGTACAGCCAATACAGTGTAAGTGGACAGGTAGAAAATAATCAAAAAACGTCTATCTCAGAGGCATTTATTCTATTGAGCCCAAGGGATAAAATGGCAACGACCAATGCTAAAGGAAAGTATGAAATTAAAGATCTAAAAAATGGCACCTATACCTTAACCATTGATGCAGATGGTTTTCGGCAAAAAAATGTTACGGTTGAAATTAAGGACAATGATGTTGTTTTAAATCTAGCATTAGATTCCTTAGCAGTAACTTTTGATAAAGATGTCGTTGTTGATGGAGACGATTATTACTTAAATCCAGCGATTAGTGGGGTAACTTTGTTAAGTGCCAAGACGATTAATGTCATAGATTTGGAAAAAGTATTGGCGAATCAAGCGACTAATAATGCCCGCGAATTATTCAAAACAGTTCCAGGCTTAAATATTTGGGAGAATGATAATTCTGGAATTCAACTTAACATTGGCGGACGTGGTTTGAATCCTAATCGAACCTCTAACTTTAATACTCGTCAAAATGGATATGATATTAGTGCAGATGCCTTGGGGTATCCCGAAACCTATTATACGCCTCCTGCACAATCTTTGAAGCGAATAGAAGTACTGCGTGGAGCGGCATCGTTGCAATTTGGAACTCAATTTGGTGGAATGTTAAACTTTGTGATGAAACAAGGTGCTGAAGATAAATCCTTTGAGTTTGTGACAGAGAATACCTATGGTGGTTTTAATTTCTTCAATACCTTTAATAGTATAGGTGGAACGGTTGCCAAAAAGAAACTTAATTATTACGCTTTTTATCAATACAAACGAGGCGATGGCTGGCGTCCGAATGCTAATTTTGAGGTACACAATGGTTATGCTCAATTGGAATACAAACCCAGCAAAAAATTAAGTATTCGGGCAGAACAGACCATCATGCAATATGTAGCACAGCAACCGGGTGGCTTGACCGATACAGAATACGAAGACAATGCTCGTCAATCTAAACGAGAACGCAATTGGTTTCGAGTCAATTGGAATCTAAGTGCTTTGACTATTGATTATAAAATTTCGTCTTTAACGCAATTAAATATACGTAATTTTGCCTTGTTTGCGAGCCGTCAATCTCTGGGGAATTTGGAAGCCATCAACCGCCCTGATTATGGGGAAGCTAGAGATTTGATCAAAGGTCGTTATATGAATTTTGGGAATGAAACTAGATTGGTTCATCGATATAAATTCTTGGAAAAAACCTCTGCATTAGTAGCAGGATTTCGTATTTATAAAGGCTATACCGAACAGCAGCAAGGCTATTCTAACAGTGATACAACAGGAAGCTTGAATGATTTTACGTTTTCAGCGGCTCCAAAGGGCATTCTTAAATCAGATTATGCTTTTCCAAGCTTTAATTTTGCCGCTTTTGCTGAAAACTATTTTGCCATTACCGATAAATTTAGCGTCACTCCAGGGATTCGTTTTGAATACATTCAGACCGAAGCCAGTGGTTATTATCAAGATCTAGTAGTGGTGCCAAGTAGCACAGGCTGGGATACCATACGAAATGAGGCCATAGACGAATCAAGAAGCAATTCAAGAACTGTTTTTTTGACAGGAATAGGTTTGAGTTATAAGTTGAGTAGGAATGTGGAGCTTTATGGTAATTTTTCGCAGAACTATCGAGGCATTAATTTCAACGATATGCGCATTGCCAACCCAAACCAAGAAGTAGATCCTAATCTAAAAGATGAATTTGGGTTTAATGCTGATCTAGGCTTTCGAGGGAGTTACAAAGGCTTGCTTAATTTTAATGCAACGCTCTTTTATTTGAGTTATAACCGTAGAATTGGAAACATCCAGAGTGAACGCCCCAATAAGGATAATCCATTAATAATCGAGCCTTATACTTTGCGAACCAATGTGGGAAATGCGCGTGTGATAGGAACTGAATTTTTTGTGGAAGCCGATTTTTGGAAATTATTCAGCAAAGCTAAAAAGACTCCTTTTAGTTTAAATGTATTTACTAATTTTTCCATTTTGGATGGGCGTTATACTAAAACAGAAAATAGCTTCGCCTCAGGAAAACAACTAGAATTTGTTGCGCCAATTATTTTACGAACGGGCATCAGCTTCGGGTACAAAACCTTTAAAATATCGTATCAATATTCTTATACTTCTAAGCATTATTCGGATGCAACGAATGCAGAATGGGTCCCCAATGCTGTTGTTGGAGTAATTCCTAGTTATAGTGTGATGGATGTTGCGGCAAGTTACCAATGGAAATGGTTTACTTTGCAAGCTGGTATTAATAATCTAACGGATGAAGTCTATTTTACTAGACGTGCTGCAAGTTATCCAGGACCAGGTATTTTACCTGCTGATGGCTTGAGCTTTTATGTTACCTTGCGCTTTAAAATAGGGGTGAAGTAAGCTACTCTTTAGCGCTTAAACGAACGCTAAGGTCTAAGGAAAAGGAACTAGAACGACCAATATAAGGATCATAGATGACTAATTCTTCCTCGGTCAAACTACGAATGGAAAAATCATAATTCCCGAAATCTGAAACGATATTCACAGCATCTGCATCATAATCGCCGATTCCTCCTTTATATCCAAAGGACCATCGACCATCGGTTTCAATCCCATCTGAATACTTAAAAAGTAGGCGATTATCATAAAAAATAAATTCATCGCCAACTTTTGCAAAGCTAGATGTATTTGAAACTTCCATGACAACCCAAGTTTGTGAAGAAAGAAGGTGCGCTAGTTTTACTTTTTGACAACTGGTGCTCAGTGTAATCAACAGGGTGAAAAAGAAGAAGAATTTATGTTTCATGATTTTTTTAGTGTAGATAGGACAAAGGAAACATGTAGCTATTTTCAGTGAAGGCTGAAAGCATATGCAACTATTCTTTAGCTTCTAATTTAACGGTAAAGGAGCCAAAGCTAGGAGAAATGTCACTTATTTCTAACTCTTTAGCATTCAATGTGATAACAGAAAAATCATAGCTTCCAAAACCAGAACTTACGAATAGTTCATCCACATCATAGGTGCGAACAGGGCCACTTGATGTTGATGATATTGGAAAATTCCATCTGCCATCTGTTTCAACCCCATTTGAATTTTTGAAAAATAAACGGTTATCAAAAAAGGTCAATTCATCTCCAACTTGTGCAAAATTAGATATGTTGGAAACCTCTGTAACGACCCAAGTGTTGGCAGAAATTAAATGAATTTGTCCTGCTTTTTCACAACTAGTGTTTAGGCAAAATAAAAGGAGACAAGCGACGAATAAAAATTGATGTTTCATGGTTTTTTATATCTAATTAGGGAAAATTACTCTTTAGCTTTCAAATGAATGGTAAATGATGAAGCAACATCAGTGATGTCTAATTTCTTGTCTGTTAATTCATTAACGGCAAAATAATAAAATCCAAATCCCAAATTAACATCAGAAGATAAAGATAAGCCATTTGCACGACCTCTTCCTGGGACGGAAAAATCCCATTTACCATCTGTTTCAAGCCCGTTTGAAAACTTAAAAAACAAGCGATTGTCCAAAAAGGTCAATTCGTCACCCACTTTTGCAAAGTTAGATAGACTTGAAACCTCTGTAACAACCCAAGTGTTGGCAGACATTAAATGAACTTGACTTGCTTTTTCACAACTGGTGTTTAGGCAAATAAGAAGGAAACAAGAAAGGAGTAAGAATTGATGTTTCATGGCTTAGGTTTATTTGATAATTTGGAGATTTGAAATCTATTTTCAAATCTCCAAAATTTCAAATTCAGAAAAGCGGCTATTTTTTAGTAGCTAAAGCTTCAATATCAACCACAAAGGCATCTTTTAGGCTATATTTAGACTTCAAGCTTTTGCAGTAACTATCTGCTTCTTCTCTAGTGTTCATAGGTCCTAAGATGATTTTGTAATAAGGTTTGCCATTCAATTTGTCTACAAATACAGTAGCTCCTTTGAACCAATTTTTTTGGAAAACAGCCAATTGTTGTACCACAGATTGGTAGTCGCTATATCCCGCAACTTGTACTCCAAAACCTTTAGGTTGTAGTTTCAGTACCTGCATTTTGTACAAACCACCAGTTTCCATTTCTTTAGCATCTACAATCAAATTGTCCTTTTTAGGTTCTTTTTTTGCAGGGGCAGCTTCTTTTTTTGCAGCTGGTTTAGGTTCGTTTTGAACTGTTTTAGCACTAGGCTTTTCATTAACAGGTTTTGTTGCAACCGCTGGTTTGCTATCAGGACCACTAATTACTGTAATTTCAACAGGAGCAACATTCATTTTTACCAAATCAATTTGTTGCGCTGCTTTTTTAGAAAGTTCAATAACACGACCTTTGATGTAAGGTCCTCTGTCATTAACAACAACAGTAACCGATTTCCCATTGGCAGGGTTTTTAATTGTTACTTTAGTACCAAAAGGTAGCGTTTTATGAGCTGCTGTGAGTTGATTCTTATCGTATTTTTCTCCACTAGCTGTTTTACGACCATGAAAACTGTCGTCATAATAACTAGCAAGTCCTTTCTCGACGGGTGTTGCTCCAGCTATTTGGATGCTTAGAATAACTAAAGCGAAAATTTGAACAAATAATTTCATTGTGTCTTTTTTAGAATGGGTTTTACCATGTTAAACAATAAATAGATTTATTTAAATATAATGATTATTTTAAATAAATCTATAGCGATTTTTAGAATCTACTCTTTTGAGAACGAACAAACTTGATATAATGATACAACACTTTAAAATTTGAATCAATCCAAAGAGTCAAGAATCGGTTTCTAAGGTAATAAATAGAACATTGAAAACGAAAAAAATATTTAAAAAAATGCCCGAAGTCTATTAAACATTATTACGAATAGAATTGTATAGAGGCAAAATACTGCTATGTAAATTTGTTATTAACAAAAAATGGTTGAAATACTTCAAAAGAAACCGTACATTGGATGGTTCTAAAAAATAACATTATGAGAATTATCTACCTTTTTTTTATACTTTTTTATTTCCATTTAGTGGCTTGTAGCCAAACGGTTCGAATGATCAGTACCTTGCCAAATACCTTGATGGAAAATTCAGGGATGTTGGTTAGTAATGAAAATGCTATTTGGCTGCACAACGATGGGGGCGACTCTGCTAAGCTTTATAAGATCGATACCTTTGGGACGATTCTAAAAACCATTTTAATTAGTAATGTTACTAATGTAGACTGGGAAGACATTACTTATGACAACCAAGGGCGAGTTTATATAGGCGATTTTGGTAATAATAATAACAGTAGACAAGACCTAAAAGTATATAGAATTCCACATCCTGATTCTATTAGTGGAAACACCGTTACAGCAGAAACCATTGAATATTATTACCCAGAACAAATGGCTTTTCCACCAGTAAACAGTGAGAAAAAATACGACACAGAAGCGGTCATTCATTTTCAAGATTCTTTGTACTTTTTTACAAAAGATAGAACTTCTCCACATCAAGGATATACTTGGTTGTATCAAATTCCTGCGGATACAGGAACACATGCAGCGATTTTATTAGATAGTTTTCAGACCAATCAAATCAGTTATATCTTTGAGGTAACTGGGGCGGCATTATCACCTAATCAAGAGCAATTAGCTTTGTTGGGCGCCAATACCGTCTGGTGGTTTACAGGTTTTACAGGTAATCGGTTTTTTGATGGAATGATGCAAACCATTTCATTGAACAGTACCACTCAAAAAGAAGCCTTAGATTTTGTAGACAATCAACGATTGTATTTTAGTAATGAATCTAGTATCTTTGGCACCGCAGCATTGGGCGAATTGAATTTAAGTAGTCTGATTACTAGCAATTCCCTTGTTGTAGAACAAGCTCTTGTAAACGATGTATTAGCCTATCCCAATCCTACCGATAATCATTTGAACCTAGAGTTTGAATTGTATGAATCGGCAAAAGTAGGAATACGTTTATTGGATATAGAAGGTAAAGTTGCACAGGTTTTTCCTTCCGAAACATTAAGTGCAGGCAAGCAGTTTTTAGATTTATCCATAGATAAATTGCCTGCTGGGACTTATTTCTTACGATTAAAATGTGGCAAGGAACGCTATACCAAACGTATTGTTATTGCTCGATAGAAGCCGTTCGATCTTGTTTGATCTTTCGTCGCATCCACCAAATGAAAATGATGCATAAAGCAATCAGCATTGGTATGTAAATACTAATATGATCGGTTTTAGTATGCACACAATCTATGTCCATCAAGACGGTTGTTTCATTTCTTATAGAAAGGATCAAGGACGCTTTACTCTGTTCGGTAGTAAGAAAGAGCGCATCGCCTTTTTTTACAGCCTCATTAAACAAGTCTATATCTAGGCAATTTGCATAATCTGCTTTGATAATGTATTTCTGAGGAGATTCGAGCAAAGTAAGGTCATAAGAATAGCCAATCTCCTTATACATTTTGTTTTTCTGTAAGGTATCAAAATGTCCTTCTAATAGTTTAGAATTTGCAGAATGGGTGGCATTGGTTCCATAGCCCATAGATGCCACTACAAAAAACAAAAGAATACCACCAAAAAGCACCACATCGTATATTGATAGTGTTTTTAGCCTATTAAGAAACGAATTAAGAGGTGTTTCTGGAGTTTCCTTCATGATTAAGGGGACTTATAAATGCGAATCAAACACTAAAATTAGGTCTGATAAATAAAAAAGGCGAATAAAGGCTTCGCAAGAATGTTGAATTTTTAATGCTGAATGCTTTATAGCAGCAGAAACATTAAAAATTCAACATGCAACATTTAAAAATGTACAATTTATGGATGTTTTAGCGCTTGATCCGCATTATAAATAAGTTGATTAATCGTATTCTCCCTCAAATTCAGGAATATCATCGTCCTTTTTCTTTTTAGGTTTTTTGGTTTTGTCTTTTGAATCTTTTGCACCATCTGTTGCCGCTTCTCCTTCAGTAGGTATGTCTTCTTGAATGACAATGCGATCTTGACCCAAAAATTGAGGCGATTGTACAGAAAGCACTTTTAGAGGTTTAGAACTGGTGGTAATAACAGCATGTGCCGTGTTGGGAGGCACAACAATATGATCGCCCTTTTTGACGTCAAAATAGTCGCCCCCTAAATACATTCTACCCGTTCCATCCAAAACAGTAATCACCTCTGTATGGTATTGGTGTACGTGTTTACGAACGGCTTGTTTTACAAAAATCATAAAAACAGAGGTGTTTTCATCACTATGTAAAGCAATGGTTTTAACATTCGTGTATTCCTCTTTTGGGGTCATTGTATTGGCATTCTGAGTCAATACCTGAGCCGAGAGTAGGTTGCAAGTAAATAATAGGGCGAGTATGAATAAGGTACGCATAGTTGATTCTTTGTTTTATTAGTGGTCTGTTCTCAAATTGGTTCTATGTAATTCTATATAATTATAATAATGCTTATAGGTATAAAAAACGCCCTAACGAAGTATTACTAAATAGAACTTAAAGTCTTTTATAAAAAAGTCCTACCTTGCATTATTAATAAGCATACAACACAAGGTAAAGTAAATCTAGGAAAAATTAACATTTTTTAACAATATGGAACTAACATCACTGGATTGGGGGATAATAATTGGCTTTTTGGTCTTAATCTTAGGCGTCGGAATCTCTTATACTCGACAGGCTTCTAAAGATATGGAGAGTTTTTTCTTAGGAGGAAGAAACCTACATTGGCTCTTGGCAGGAGTCTCTATGGTTGCCACCACTTTTGCCGCTGATACGCCCTTGGCAGTAGCCGAAATAGTGAATGGAAATGGCATTTCAGGAAACTGGTTGTGGTGGAATTTTCTAGCAGGAGGGATGCTGACGACCTTCTTTTTTGCGAGGCTCTGGCAACGTTCTGGCGTCTTGACAGAAGTGGAATTGATCGAGTTACGTTATGCAGGAAAACCTGCTCAGTTTTTACGTGGATTCAAGGCAATTTACTTAGGCGTATTAATGAATGTTATTGTCATTGCTTGGGTCAATGTTGCTTTACAATCCCTACTGGTAGTCTTTTTTGATTTGTCGGAAACAAGCGCCTTGCTTTATACCGCTGCCGCAATGATTATGGCAGCTACCTATGCTTCTTTTTCAGGTTTAATAGGAGTTGCAGTGACCGATGCCATTCAGTTTGTGGTCGCCATGATTGGCTGTGTTGCCTTAGCTTATTTTGTCTTAAATGCGCCCGAAATTGGAGGCATTGCAGGTTTGAAAGAACAATTAGAAAGTCAGAATCCAAATATTTTAAATTTCTTGCCCTCTATCGGAAGTACTGAAAGCGCAGGAACAACCTTAGGACTGACCGTGGTTGGTTTTTTAGCCTATGCGGGTTGTCAGTGGTGGGCTTGTTGGTATCCAGGAGCGGAACCTGGTGGTGGTGGTTATATCGCCCAACGAATGATGAGTACTCGTTCAGACAAAGATGCCGTTTATGCCACCTTGTTTTTTCAAATTGCACATTATTGTATTCGCCCTTGGGCTTGGATTATTGTTGGTTTGGCTGCGGTGATTTTGTATCCAGATTTGGCAGCAGGCGATGAAAAATTAGGCTATGTTTATGCCATGCGAGATTTTCTGCCTTCGGGTTGGAGAGGCTTGTTGTTAGTGGCATTTTTGGCAGCCTATATGAGTACAATTTCTACCCAACTTAACTGGGGCGCAGGCTATTTGGTGAACGATGTTTACAAGCGTTTTTGGATGAAAGACGGAGATGCAAAACACTATATTTTCATTTCTCGGATTAGTACCGTTATTTTAATGATTTTGGGGCTAATTATTAGCACACAAATTCATTCTATTTCTGGCGCTTGGAGTTTCATTATACAAGCGGGCGCAGGTTTAGGTTTGGTCTTAATTTTAAGATGGTATTGGTGGCGCATCAATGTGTGGTCCGAAATTTCAGCTACTTTAGCACCTTTCTTTTTTACAGGCTTAGTTTGGTGGTATGAATCTAAATATGCGACTAAAATAGACTTTCCTATTGTCTTAATTGTAACCACTTTATTTACAACTTGTATTTGGTTGACCGTTACTTTTTTGACAAAACCAGAGCCAGACAGCATCTTAGTTCCTTTTTGGAAAAAAGTGCATGGCGTAGAGAATGGAAATTATAAAACTAATACAGGCAAGTTTTCAAAAAACATGAAATATTTGGCAGCTTGTTGGTTGTCGGCAATTGTTATGACCTACAGTATCTTATTCTTAACAGGAAAGTTACTTTTGCAAGAATATGGAACTGGTTTTTCTCTGATTTTATTGGCAATGCTTAGTTTGTATTTCTTGAATTACTTCATGAAAAAAGCAGGCTTGATTGGTTCAGAAGATGATAATGAACAGGAGGATGAAGATATCTTGGATAGTGGGATGGATTCACCTATAAATAGTACCGCTGAAAATAGTATTGGTACGACCACAGAATTTGATATAGAACCAAAGAAAGAAAACAAGAAGGAGCCACCAGTGAATCCGAATAGTGATTTTCCTGATATGGGAGATTTGGATTAAGACATCTATGATTTGAAAATTTGAAGATTTGAAAATCAGTTTCATCCTCAAATTTTCAAATCTCCAAATTTTTTAAGCAGCTTACTAGCGCCCAATAGTCACCTTTGTATTTCCTTTTTTGATGGTAATGCCATCGCTTTCCTTTTCGGTATTGTTAATAATAACCGTTTGCGTATTGACGGATTTTGCTGAACTAGAAACATACCCTAATTTGTAAATCGTAACTATTTTTCCTTTTTTCTTTTTCTCTCTTTTATAAATTTTATAGACAGTAGCGGTAGGCTTTCCATCACCAGAAATATGAATCAATTTATTGGTGATATCAGGTAATTCTTTATTTTCAAATTTTATGACTCCGTTTTGGTAATAATTGTTAAACGTTTCAAATTCCAAACGGCTGACATAACCTTCAGACATTTGTTCCCCATTAACAACGAAGGTAAAGGGTTCTTCGATTTCAGAGTAGATGGTCAAGGTGTGCTTGACTTGACTTTGTGCCGAGTAGGTAATTAGGGATAAGCAAAGAAGGATCAGTACTTGTTTCATTGTATATTTGTTTGACGGTCTAAATGTGGTTAACCTTGTAAAGATAAGCTTATAAAAGCACTTTTGCAAGAAGCGTTGAATCTCGACGAAGATTTGGCAGTATTGAAGTTTGTTGTTGATAACTTTTCTAGCGGATTCGTATTACTGTATTAACAATCCATTCAAAACAATCATACTATGAAATTACTGTTAATAATCGCCGCAATTATCCTGTTTTTATCTACGACAAAGGCACAAGTAAAAAGAGATTATCACGAAAATACACAGCTAAAATACCAAGTCAATACCAAAGACGGACGTTTTGATGGAACATATACTTCTTGGCATCCAAATGGTCAGAAAAAAGCAGAAGGACTATTCAAAAACAACCAACGAATTGGATCTTGGAAAGTTTGGAGTCCTACTGGTGTTTTAAAAGTACATCGAGTGTATCAAAATCATTTTCAATTTCAGGTTTTAGCGTATCAAGGAGACCATGATATTGCTTTGCCAAGACCTGATTTGGCGGTCTATGAATTGACTAAGAATGAGAGCGGTTTCATCGAATACCCAGTGACGGAACCAGATAATGTCTATTGGGAAAAGAGAATTTGGCGAAGACTAGAAGACAATAGCATGAATGCTCCTTTGTTTAGTGGACAAAGTAAAGAGTTCTTGTTTAATGAGTTGGCTGCGTCTAAGGACATTCCTATTTACAAGGCAGATTCAGATGGCTTTAAAGCATCCTTTAACGCTAGAGAACGCAAGCAATTGTTAAGTCAAGAAAATGTA
Source organism: uncultured Aureispira sp. (assembly GCA_937942475.1). Taxonomy (GTDB): domain Bacteria; phylum Bacteroidota; class Bacteroidia; order Chitinophagales; family Saprospiraceae; genus Aureispira. Next base: position 3,494 of record CALDEP010000167.1, on the reverse strand, counting down.
ACATTAGTTGCTTACGAAATTAAAGAAGTTCAATTTTTTGAATTGACAAGAAACCTATCTGAAAGTCGAATTTTAGGCATTTGTCCTATTGTGAAAATAGACGATAAAGAACAGGCATTGTGTTGGTTAAAATATGAAGATATACGCCCATTATTAGCCAAACAAAAAGTAAGTATTGCTTCTAATCCTATGGTGGCAACGGTCGAGGATTGGTTGCATTTTAGACATTTTAAAAGCCTTATAAAGAAAGAAAGCAATGTCTATGATAGAGCAATAGCCGATTATGCAACGGGAGATGCACTAGAAAAAGAGCAAGAGCGAATAGAAATGCAATTGATTGATTTAGAACATGATTTGTGGATGTTTGAGCCGCTAAAATAAAATTTTAAATCATGTTACGCAAAACTCAAAGCGCAGCGCTCATGAGCGAAGCGAACTAAAAATAATTAAGGAGATAAAAAATTAATACTCCTGTATAAACTTGTTCTGAATGTTGAATGCTTAATTTTTAATGTTGAATGCTTTATAATAGAATTAGCATTAAAAATTAAGCATTCAACATTAAAAATTAAAACAAAGGTTCAAGGAGCAAATTTCAGGTTCTTAATAGGAATAAAAAAATTCTGCGTAACATCAGTTTTTAAATCATTTTTTTTATTCTCGTTTAGCAGGCGACCATTTCCAACGCAAACCAAAATAAAATTCTCGTCCATGGATAGGAGAGTAGGCATAAGCGGTATCAAAATACTCGCTAAATCCTGCATTGGCATTTGGATCATTATACCCCACCAAAGGCGAAATTTCTTGTCGATAATCCAATAGATTTTGCACCCCAACATAAATGCTCACATTCAACTTTGGAAAGTCTTTTGTAATCTGGAAATTGTGCATAGAAAAAGGCTTAGAAGTTGTTGGTCGAGCAGTTGGAAATGGCTGACCATTCACATCCAAATCAAAGACCTCTGGCAACTGCATCGGACCCGTTAAGCTTGCCGTGTAAGCAAAGTTTAATTGCCAAGGTTTGTAGGTATAATTGATCACCAAGGAGCCACTATACAAAGGCGAATATTCTAACACACGAGTCGTTTGATTTCCTTGTTCGTCAATGTCCGTTTGATCTGCCCATTGCATGTTATAAGACAAACTAATGACCAATGGAAACTTAAATTGTTGGCTGTAATTGGCACTAAAACCCCTGGTTTGTGCGTAGCCATTTAAGTTCTTATAAACAATTTTATTGGGCTGGCTATAATCGGGAAAAATAGCATTGGTAAAGTAGGTGTAAAAACCATCAATATTAAAGGTGCCTTGGCTCGAACCCATCGTGAAGACATAATTAAAATTCAAAGAGCCATTATAAGAACGTTCTGGCTGTATTTGTTCGGTAATTTCGACCTGACGACTTCCTGTAATAAAGGCGTGGTCTTCGGTAAATAAATTAACAATACGGAATCCTGTTCCAAAATTCAGACGAAAGGTCGTCCAAGTATCGGGTTGGTATTTGATATTGAAACGAGGGGCAGGAATGAATCCATGCTCTTGAAAATAATCCAAACGACAGCCATACAAAACAGCTACTTTTTTGGAAATATCCCAAGCATCTTGAACAAAAACACCAGGAATAAACTGGTGACTAGGAATGTTTCCAGCCACACTATCTACGGTCGCTAAGGTGTTATCATCATAATATTGATAACGAAAATTGATCCCAGCAGTAATGCCATGCCCCTTGACATATTTGTTCCAATTAAAATTTGTGTAGCCAATATATTGTGTTGCCTTATAATAATCAGCACCATAATAGCTATCTTGATAATGCCCAGAAAAGGAATAATCCAACTTAAAATACTCCTCAGTAGGCAAGTCATAGGTTCCAAGGACTTCCCAACGTTGTGTGAAAATACTTTCCCCATAAATAAGAGCATCTCCTCTTAGGTCAAGGTAATTTCTTCCTTTTACAAACGCTTCCACGCCATTTCTTCTATCTTCATAATAATAACGAGCAAAGAGCGAGAATCGACGATTTTTAGGACGTTTTAGCTCCAATTTTGCAAAAGCAGAAACTCGATCCAAGTTAATCAAATCACCAAAACCATCGCCATTGTCATCGTGATTGGTTCCTACATAAGCATGGCTCAAACCGATCATACCACTGAATTTGCCAAAGCTTCCTGCCATAGAAAGGTTGTTAAACGATTCTAAATGAGAGGTTCCCATAATATCTAAAGAAATCAAAGGTTCTTTACTTGGTTTTTTGGTAATAACATTGATGGCGCCAGCCACTGCCTCCGATCCAAAGATGGTAGAACTAGGTCCTTTGGTAATTTCAATGCGTTCAATCATGGTGGTTGGCAAGCCATTCAAAGCATAAACAGAAGCCAAATTGCCATACATAGGCGTTCCATCAATTAAGACGGCTGTGTACTGCCCAGGCAAACCATTAATACTAATGGTATTGGTAAAACAAACGCCACAAGCAACCTCTTCCTGCACGCCACTAACGAGTGAAATGGCTTCAATAAGATTGGTTGGAGACGTGATTTTTTCTAAGGCACTAGGATCAACTATATATTTTGTAGCAACTGTAGGAGCGACTTTGGTGGGGCTAAAAATGGTAGCACCTTTGTGGGTGACCACCACTTCATCTATCATGCCCGAACTAGGCGTCAGTCGAATAATGCCTAAATCTACCGCCTCAACTTCTATTTTTATAGTGGTTTGATAAGTCGAAAATCCAACATAGGAAGTTTGCAAGGTATAGGTTCCTTTAGCTATAGAAGAAAGCTCAAAAAAGCCGTCCATATCTGTAGTAGCCCCCCAATTGGTTAAGACACTATCTTGTAATAAAATAACGTTTGCAGCAATAACTGCTTCATTATCAGAATTAACAATTCTACCTTTTAAGTTACTTTCTTGGGCATTCAAAGAGCGTGTAGCAAATAATAAAACAAGGAAAAATAACTTAATTTTCATGATATTATGATCGTGTAGACTAGTCTAAAAATATAATTTACAGAACAAATGTATATTATAAAGGTTGTAATTAAAAATATTTTTAGACTAATCTAAAAATATTTTTAAAGATGGCTATTTTTTATTGGTGATGTATTATTGTTATAATATTATTATCTTAGACTTAATTGTATTCCTAGAGCGCAAGGAGAATTAACATAAAAATCTGTGTACAGGACAAAAGTTTTGTTTAATAATTCAGAATGAAGATCTATTTAATAAAATACCTAGATCGCTTCGCTTTTAGATTTTAGACCGCTTCGCTGGTAGATTTTAGACCTTATTGCATTTCAATAGGGTCTAAAATCTAGTATCTAAAAGCGATAGCGATCTAAAATCTAATAAAATGTTAAGCAGATACTTTATTTTATTAGATAAAACAACTTTTGTCCTGTACTCAGTTTTTTTTACAAAAATCATTTTCAAAAAAACAACACACTACTTCATGGGCTTCTTTTCAAAACTCTTCAGCAACGACAAAA
>CALDEP010000166.1 GCA_937942475.1 uncultured Aureispira sp. | reverse complement strand
TAAGGACTGTTTTAAGGTTGAATGCTGTAATGCCAAATTTTCAATGTTTGTTGTGCTATAAAGCATTCAGCATTAAAGATTTAGAATTAAGAACAAAATTGATACAATAACATTGCTTTTTGATCGACCTAATCAATTGTTTGCGTAACATGAGTGAATAAATTAGAACCTAATAGACAAAAAAAAAGCTAAAAACAGGTTTGTTTTTAGCTTTTTTACTCCCAAGAAGGAGTAAATAGAAAAATAATCTACTACCAATTCGTACGAAAGCCATCTAAGGACTCGTTATTATTAGCAATAGCTTCAAACTTTTCGAAGAAAGCTTGATTTTGTTGTAGTACTTTAGAACTGTTTTTATAATAAGTCAAAAACCAAATAGAGAACAAAATGGCGGCAATGCCCCAAATCATCCACAAAGCAATAAAACTATCCATGTGATCTGCGACCAAAGAGAAGACCGAACTAATGACAATAATGAACGTTAAGGCAATAAAGAAAAAGATACTCGATTTTCTGTTGCGTTTGTATTGCATTTCAGCATTCTCGCCAATCACCTTATTTTTAATTTTACTATAGTTCTTAAAATTGCGTTTATAGGTTAAAAACAGACGTTCTAAATCATTTTCTGAAAAAGAGACTAATGTTTGCATAAGTTGTTGTATCGTAATTAATTATGTTTATTTTGAAATGTGTAACACACATTTAGAGAATTCGTACAATAAATAATACCGCAAACTTAACTATTTTTGCAAGAATATCTTAATATGTGGAGGGCTTGCTTGTGTTAAAAAATTACTAAACCCACCTATATATAATACAGAAAAAGGGTAAGTGTTTATTCTAAAACAGTTTTTAACAAAAAACTAAATCGAATGGATGGAATCAAAGCCTTCGATACTAGACTATATTTATAGATTATAATGAAGAGATTACTATTACTATTATTACTAGGCTTAAATATTCAAAGCGTTGCCCAAAATTTTGATGTTGAAATTGGACCTATTTACGGGCATTATACCGATTCGACACGTCACTTTTGGATGTTGGTAAAGCCACATGCCCAAAACGACCTTTTTGTAGTGGATTGGGTAACGGAATTCAATGTAGATTTATATGAATATTTTGAGCAATTTACAGAGGAACGAATCCAAAAAATTGAGCGAAGTTCAATGCTCAAAGACCGTTATATTATGGTGAGTGGGATATTGGATATTAAGGAACCCAAACCTGCTAAAACGGACATTAGTTTCTTGGTCGGTTCTTGTGCATTTCCTTATCCATTTGCATTTTGGGGCGGCAAGGATAAAGAGGTGATTTTTGAGGCAATGGCTAAGCAGGACAAAGATTTTATGCTGTGGATGGGAGACAATGTCTATTATTTGTTTGGAGAATGGAAGCAAAAGAAGAAAATGCATAAAAAAAACCTCACCATGCGTTTTAAACCCAAATTGCGAACGTTTTTAGAAAGTTGCCCTCAATATGCGACTTGGGATGATCATGATTTTGGTGGTAATAACGAAGATGGAAGTTATGGAGGAAAATATCAATCGCTAGAAATTTTCAAAGATTATTGGGTCAATCCTTATTATGGAACGGATAGTACTTTAGGTGTTTTTTGCCATTTTAGCCATGCTGATGCCGATTTTTTTATGTTGGACGCTCGCTTTCATGCTAGTGATAGCAGTATGTTGGGAAAGGGACAGACCAAGTGGTTAAAAGAAAAACTAGCCGCTTCTACCGCTAATTTTAAGTTTATTATTTCGGGAACACAAATTTTGTGTGATAATCCTGGAGGGGAAGATTTGGGCGATTTTGCCAACTCTAGAGCAAAACTACTCCGCTTTTTAAAAGAGCAAGAAATCAAAGGAGTGATTTTCTTGAGTGGCGACCGTCATTACGGAGAATTGCTAAAATTGGAGCGCACAGACACTTACCCTTTGTACGAGATGACCAGCTCTCCTTTGACTTCTTTGGTGAATCCAGGTTATACCAAAATCAATCCCTTGCGATTGCCAGAAACACTAGTATTGGACTTGAACTTTGGGAAAATACATTTATTGGGAAAAGGGGAGAATCGTCGATGTCGGCTAGAACTACTGGATAGGACAGGAGAACTTTTTTGGAAACAGGATATTTTATTATCTGAAATCCAGTAAAATGGACGCTTTAAAATGCTGTAAAAAAAGCTATAAAAAAATAAGGAAAGAATTATTTTTTGTTTTAAAAAACACTAAATTACGTTCTTTATGTCAAGCTTATTGGCTAAGCTAAATACACAAAGATTATATCGCTTCAATTATTAGTGAAAGTAAAACAATAAGTTGTGCCCAAATTATGAATGAAATTTTGAGGTTCAAATTAATCTAAACGTGAGTAGTGTAGCGGGCTACACGCCCGAATGGTTAGATTAATTTGAGACCAAAATATTTTCATCAGGGTAGAACTTATTTTTTATCTTTCACTTACCAACAAATAAATTATGAAAGACGACCAAAACGCCATCGGAGGTAACTATAAATTTAACCATTTAAAGGTTTTTGGTTCTGTAGAGAATTTTTATAAGAATCTAAAGACCTACCGTCGTGTTTTTGATGCGTCAGAATGTCGTTATATTTATGGAGAGCTTTCTTTTTATAACAAATTATTTGACGAGCGAGATTGGAAATGTAAATCAAGGTTGGTCTGTACGGATGTCAGTACAGGGGTACAGATTTGCGATATGAAAAAAGATCTTGAAGTAAAGAAAGATCAAAATATTGTTAAAGTTCAGGAAGGCTGGGGAACGGCAAATACTGGATGGTGGAAAAAAGGAAAATATAAGTGGGATGCTTATTTGGACGACCAATATTTGGGAACCGCCTATTTTTATATCAATGATGAAGGACCCGTTACCGAAGATTCTAATCCTTATGTTGCCATTAAAGACATCCGTTTGTTTGAAAGTGCGCTAGAAGGAACGCCAATAAAAGATAGAAAATACCTACAGGCTTTTAACAAGTCTACGACTCGTTATGTCAATGCTCAAATTACCATTGATATTCTTAGCAAAAAGAGACCCTTGCCACTTAATTTTAAATTTAATTTCTACAATGACATCGGGCAACACAAAGCCTATATGGAATATTTTAAGGAAATTAGCGATGATAGAGTAACGTTTACCTTCGATACGGGCTATGGTTCTAATAAAGGAAACTATTGGTTTGAGGATAATTATACTTTAGAGGTGCAGTTCATGAATGAATTGATTGCTGTAGTGCCTTTTGTGGTGGCACAAGAAGAGGAAGTACTAGAAGGAGAAATGTCCTTTAATGTTGGAAATAAGGTAGATCGAGTAACAACAGGCAATAATGGAGCGGTTGAAAGACCTACTTTTGAGGAAGCCAGTAAGGAGCTGAATGCTTTGATTGGTTTAGAGGCTGTAAAGAAGCAAATTGATGAGTTTTCAACTTATCTGAAGTTCTTAAAAATTAGAGAAGAGAAAGGTTTTAAAGAAGACAATACTTTTAATTTACATACGGCATTTCTTGGAAATCCTGGAACGGGAAAAACAACCGTTGCCAAAATGTTGGGCAAAATTTACTACAGCTTAGATTTATTGTCCAAAGGACATGTACACGAAGTTGGACGGGTTGATTTGGTTGGTGAATATATCGGGCAAACGGCTCCAAAAGTAAAAAAAGCGATTGACAAGGCAAGAGGTGGAATTCTATTTATAGACGAGGCTTATGCGCTTTCTGATCGAGGAGATGATGGAAAAGATTTTGGAAAAGAAGTCATTGAAGTTTTGCTCAAGGAAATGTCAGATGGGGAAGGAGATATTGCTATTGTTTTTGCAGGTTATCCAAAAGAAATGCAAGGCTTTATCAGTTCTAATCCTGGGATGAGTTCCCGTATTTCAAGTCACATTCATTTCTCGGATTATGTGCCTGATGAGTTGATGGAAATCGCTGGCTATGCTGCCGAAAAGCGAGATGTGACCATTAATGAAGACGCCAAAGTATTATTACATAAAAAAGTAGTAGAAGCCTATCGTGGCAGAGACCAACATTTTGGAAATGCTCGTTTTGTCAATGGAATTATTGAGGAGTGTAAGCAAAACATGGCTTTGCGTTTGATGAGAATAGCAGATTTTGATGCTTTGGAGAACGACGATTTATCGACTATTGTTTTAGAAGATATTGAAAAAGCATTTGGAATTACCAACAGCAAAGACGTACACATTCCTGTGGATAATGCTGCTTTGGACGAAGCCCTAAAAGAATTGCACGAAATGATTGGCTTGGAAGAAGTCAAACAAGATGTGGATGAAATGGCGAAATTGGTTCGTTATTATACGGAAATTGGTCGTGATGTGAAGAAAGCTTTTTCTATGCATACCGTCTTTACTGGAAATCCTGGAACAGGAAAAACAACCGTGGCTCGTATTTTAGTTAAGATTTACAAAGCCTTAGGAATTCTAGAAAGAGGTCATTTAGTAGAGTGCGACCGAAAGGAATTGGTGGCGGGTTATACTGGACAAACAGCCATTAAAACATCCTTGATGATTGACCAAGCAATTGGTGGAGGACTCTTTATTGACGAGGCTTATTCCTTGACGCAAGGAGGACAAGGGGATTTTGGAAAGGAAGCTGTTGAGACCTTACTGAAAAGAATGGAAGATCAAAGAGGTGATTTTATTGTCATTGCGGCGGGCTATCCAGACGAAATGCGTCAGTTTTTGGAAATCAATCCAGGCTTGATGTCTCGTTTTGATCGCACCTTAACCTTTCCTGATTATAATACGCCAGAGTTAATGGAAATTGCACACACGATGTTTGACAAAGAAAATTTGTATGTAGACGTTGAATCGAAAGAACATTTGACCAAGTATATTGAAGGGATGTTGAAACACAAACACAAGTATTTTGGAAATGCCCGTTCTATTCGAAAAGTGGTCAAGGAAATTGCTCGCCGTCAGAACCTACGTCTAGCAAGTTTGCCTACCGAAGAACGTACCTCAGAAATGGTGCGCACAGTAACCATCGAAGATTTCAAAGACTTTAAGTTGATGGATCAAACCGACGACAAACCTAAAAAAGGAATTGGCTTTAGATAAAAAACGCTTTAAAATAAAGAAAAAGGATTTCTGGCTGATGCTAGAAATCCTTTTTCTTTTTCACACAATTTTAGGTGAAATTCTAAAAGGGAATCGCCCTGACACCATTTGAAAAAAAACAAAAAAAAGATAAAAGGAGCATCGCTCCGGCACCTTTTACTAGAGAAACAAAATCATCCAAATACAAAATGATGCATCTCTTCTGTTTTATCTTGATCACGTATGAATGGGAAGGAAGCGATGCTATTTCTATAAATGGAGACATTACTCAACAACATGCCTTTGCTAAAAAACAAACACTTCAAAATTCCCTTTAGGAACTGCCTTTATCAAATTTTTAGAAACCCGCAAGGTTTTTAAATTAGGCAAATCCGCAAGAAAATCAGGAAGAGCCTTTAAATTAGGATTATCAACAAGAATTAAAGAAGTCAAGTTTTTTAATTCAAATAAGCTAGTAGGAAGAGCTGCTATCAAGGTATTTTTAATACTCAAACTTTTTAACTGCTTTAAATCTTTTAGAGTCTCAGGCAATTGCTGAATCGGAAGGTTGACCAATTCTAAAATGCGTAAATTAGGCATGAAACAAAGTTCCTTGGGAAGTTCCTTCAAGCTAGGATTGTGTACAGAAAGCGCCAAGATTTCTGGTAAGAGGTGACACAATTGCCCCAAATACAAATCATCAAAATCAATAGCAGGTTGTGTCTTTGCTAAATACAACAAATCTTTAATCCCACGTTCCAAAGGCCAAAGGCTAATTTGGGCACTCAGACGCAGTTGATAAGCTAATTCTATACTATTTGGTTGACCTGTTTTTAATAAAGTGATGATTTTTTCGAGCATCATTGGAACTTTTAGTATACTTGTGGGATTAAACTATAATATAAAGTGGACACTGTGCCACAGTCAAGAAATTAAACATACAAAAAATTGAAAACAATGAGTACCAGGAAACGAATTTTATCAGCAATCCAGCCTACGGGAAATATGCATTTTGGCAATTATTTTGGAGCTGTACAAAATTGGGTGCGTTTGCAGGAAGAATACGATTGTGTGTATGGAGTGGTAGATTATCATGCAATGACGATGCCCTACGATCCTAAGAAATTGCGCCAAAACACTTGGGAAATACTATTTAATTTAATGGCTGTAGGGGTAGAACCTAATAATTTATTCATTCAATCTCTAGTTCCAGAACACACAGAACTAGGTTGGATTTTTAACTGCTTTTGCTCTCATGGACGTTTGAGTCGTATGACACAGTTCAAAGACAAAAGCATCCAGTCTAAAGAAAAAGCAAGTGACGATTTTATCTCAGCAGGTTTGTTTGGTTATCCTGTTTTGCAAGCAGCAGACATCTTAATCTATAAGGCAGATTATGTGCCTGTAGGTAAAGATCAAGACCAACATTTGGAATTGACTAGAGAAATTGCAGATAGATTCAACAAACAAGTTGGTAAAGAATACTTTGTCTTGCCAGAAACCTTACATACTGAGATTCCTAAAGTAATGTCTACTGCTGCCCCTGATCGAAAGATGAGTAAAAGTGCAGGAGAAAAGCACTATATTTCTGTTTTTGCAGACGAAGCTAGAATTCGCAAGCAAATCAAATCAGCTGTAACGGATACAGGTGATACGAAAGAAGGAGAGATGAGTGGAGGCGTTGAAAATTTATTCAGCTTATTAAAAGCAGCTGACAGAATGGACGCGCATACAGGCTTGATGGAAGATTATCATGCTGGAAATCTAAAATATTCTGACTTAAAAGGAGAAGTAGCAGAAGGTTTAGTCGCTTTGAGTACTACGTTTAAAGAACGCAAAGCAGATCTTTTGACCCGTAAGAAAGACATCAAAGGACAAATTAAAGCCTCTTCTGCTGAAATTCGCAAACGGGCACAAGAAACTGTTCGAGAAGTAAAAGAATTGGCAGGCTTGAGTAATGTGAAATACTAAAAGTCAATACTTCGTGCAGAACTCGAAGACTCAGCGTAGCTAAAAACAAAAAATCCACGAAGTATTAAAAAGTAAAACTAAAGGATATTTTAAAATCTGTGATTTTATCAATAGGATAGAGTCACAGATTTTTTTATTAAAAAAAGATCGTATACCAAACGAAGGAATTTTTCATGAAAATCGTCTAAGCTAATTGATGAGATAATAGTATCTTATTATAAACATACATTACTAATAAAAACAATAGAAATAATGAAAAAACTATTCTTAATTGGCTTCGGCTTAAGTTGTTTAGTAGGCTTAAACTCCTGTGAAAAAACAACAACAACTACAGATGGTGAATTACATGCAGCTTTTGCGGAATTTGATGCGGATGCATTTACGATTACGCTTAGTGGAGATGATGTTGTTTTAGAAACAACAGGTTTACCAAATCATACTTCACCTTACTGGTCTTCTACACATGCATTATATGTAGCACCAACAGTTACTACTGCTGCTGATATGGCACCAGGGAATATTGATGATTTTAATGGTTCTTATTCTTTAACTGTTTCTGCTGCTCCTGAAAAAGCAACATCAACGACCAGTACAGGATTAGGAGCAATTGGGTTTGCGGTAAGTGGATCTGTTATTTATAATGACGAAGAAGGCCCAAATGTACCTTTAGATAATGCAGTTGGTAGTTTAGATTATACGGCAGCACATACCGGACCTCAGAGTTACCATTACCATTTAGAGCCTAAAGCTTGGTCGGATGACGATGATAAATTGATCGGAATTATAGCAGATGGTTTCTTTTTGTATGGACGCAAAGATTATGACGGAACATATCCTACAGATTTAGATGCATCAGGAGGACATTTTGGTCCAACGATTCACAACCCAGATGGAGAATATCATTACCACATTCAAAATACACTGTACTTGAATCAATATTATATACTATTTCCAGGTGATTATCAAGGGACTCCAAGTGCAATACGATA
>CALDEP010000165.1 GCA_937942475.1 uncultured Aureispira sp. | reverse complement strand
TAGAGGACCTAATGGCGGGGTGCGATGGGAGCGTTTCTTTATGGGAGCTTCTGGAAGGTAGTTTTTAAGAATAGCTGTAAAACAGCAATCGCTAAGAAAAAAAGCTAGTAAGGTATTTTATATACCTTACTAGCTTTTTTTTTTGAATTGACTTTTGCTTCTTTTTGGCAACAATTGGCAGCCATTTGGCAAGAAAAAAACCTTCGATTCTATTTTTATAAGTTAAGTTTATGAGTGGATATATACATATAGAGAAATACATGCGGATACTTGTAGGCGAATGCATAACAAAAGAAATGTATTCAAATGTTGTATGATTACTAATAATAAAATTATTAAAATGAAATTAATTTACACTTTGACTTTGTTAATTTGCTGTTGTTCGTTTAATTTAATAGGACAAAAAAGCTCTTTCAATAAGGAAGAACGAAAACAGGTTCAAGACTTTATCAAAAAAGCATCAGGAGTTTATAATAACGAAGCCCAAGCGGATACCGCCAAAAGTCCTTTGCTTCGTCTGTCTGAGATTAGAGCATTTAGAATCTGGACGAACAAAAAGAAGGAATACTGGATGTCTATTGGTTGGTACCAACCCAATTTTCCAGAGCAACCAATGGGTGAAAAAATATTCCACATTAAATCGTTTGAAAGCGATACGCTATGGGTAGATTGCTATTCTTGGAAAGAGCCTAATAATGAAAAATTATTATTACAATGGCGTCAAAAAAATCCTTATAAAAAACAAAAGCAAGACGACTTGGTCAACGATGGTTGTGGAAATTATATCGTTAAAAATGCAGGAGGAGGATACGAGCTCAAGACGGTAGAAAACGAAATTTGTGCTTTTAATAATCCAATGGCTCCTTTTGATGGTCTGTTTTTCCATTTTGTATTTGATGGCAAAGGAGAGGAAATGGATATTTATGATAAGAATTATAAGAATGGAGCTGTTATTTTTCATTATACAGATGCGCCTATGTTGATGCGACTAAAAGCAACTAATTAATAAAGTAGCAAGAAGAAGAAGAGCAGGCTCGTAAGGTATTAAAGTACTTTACGAGCTTTTTTTGTTAGGGGCTTGTATTTGCATTTTTTTTTGTAATTTGCTTTACTATAATAGGATACAAACACTACTCCTTTTTGAAATAAGGAGGCACGGAGATACAAACAAAAAGCCATGGATTTAAACGAACAATTAGACGATAATTTCAATAACGAAGATTTGGATTTGGAGACAAGAACGGCTTTCTTGGAAGCTGCAAAATGGTCAAAGGGGCTTATTATTATTATAGGAGTTATCTTTGGTCTAAGTGTTCTTTTGTTGTTCGCAGCCATCGTATTTAGTAATGCGGGACAGGATTCTATTTTAGTATTAATATTGGCACTCTTTTGGGCGATCCCATTTTATTACTTATACCAGTTTACCACCAAAACTAAAAAGGCAATAGAGACGCTAGATGATGTGTTATTTACATTTGCGCTTCAAAATCTAAAATCCTTTTTTAAGTTTTGGGGCATATTATCCTTACTGATAATTGCTTATTATGCCTTCGCGATATTAGCCCTTGTTATTAATGTTACAATTTAAGATTTTTTCGTTTTCATTGAGACCTGCAAAAACAAACAAATGGATACAAATGATAATTTGGAGGAGGAATTTAATGCATTTAATTTAAGTTCAGAATCTAGAGACTATTTAATTACATCTGCCAAATGGGCAAAAATCATAGCCATTACTAGTTTAATATCTGTTGTTATAAGCTTGTTAGGAAGTATTGCTTTTATGTCTTTTGTTGGAACAAGAGGAATCGAAACGGGAGTAGAATTTATAACGATCCTCTATTTCTTGATCTTTATCGTCTTTGGAGTAATGGCAATGACACCGTTTTATATGTTGTACAAATTTTCAACCGAAACAAGTGCCAACTTAGTAGAATTTAAAGGAGTGCCTTTGTACAAAGGAATTAGATATTTAAGGTCTTTTTTTAAGATAATGGTACTTTTTATTTTGATAATAATCGTACTGTACATCGCAGTTATTTTGTATTTTTCGCAGTATTTTTAACGGGCAGTTTTTTGTGTGCTCAAATTTTTAGTTATTAGATTGTTTATCTGATTATAGCAAGAGTGATGTTGCTTTTATTAATACTCCGTTGATTTTTTAGTTTTTCTATGAAAAACATAAAAAAGCATCTTGCATTAGTTTGATTATCAGCTTTTTAGTGTTTCAACTAGCAAAAGTGTATCCTGCTGATAATCAAACTAATACGATTTTTAAACGGAGTAATGTTTTATAGATACACTTAAATATTATGTATGTTATACCTAATACAAATAGGTTTTTTTACCATTAGTTTTTGGGATATTCTAGACATCTTTATCGTAGGGTTTTTACTCTTTCAGATTTATAAATTATTAAAAGGAAGTCTAGGATTTAATATCTTTATTGGACTGGTGTTGGTCTACATCGCTTGGCGGGTGGTTTCTGTCTTAGAAATGCCACTTTTGTCCTCTATACTGGGGCAGTTTGTGAGTGTAGGAATGATTGCTTTGCTGATTCTTTTTCAGCCAGAGGTACGTCGATTTCTATTGTTTGTAGGACAAGGTTCCTTGCAGACTAGGTTTAAATTTTTACAGCGATTTTTTAAACAAAACCAACTCTCCGAAAATCAAAAATTATTAAAAGAAAAAACCATCCAATCCATCCTAAAGGCAACAGAAGCCATGTCTTCAAGCAAAACAGGGGCTTTGATGGTTTTTTCCAGTGCTTCCAACCTCGAAGGTTTGTACAGTTCTGGGGTGATGGTGAATGCAGATATTTCAACACAATTAATTCTTAGTATTTTTCAAAGGGAAAGTCCTTTGCACGATGGTGCGATCATTATTACCAATCAAAAAATAATAGCAGCCAGTTGTGTATTACCCGTTTCGGATCGACCGAATATTCCACAACGTTTGGGACTTCGACATCGTGCTGCTGTTGGTATTAGTGAGAATACCAATATTATGGTTTTTGTGATTTCGGAAGAAACAGGAAATGTTTCTTATGCAAGGCGAGGCGAAATTATAGAGCAAGTTACGCCCAACAAAATGAAGCAATTATTAGAACGAATTTTGTTTGTATCTTAACTGACTGCCCAACAATTATCTCTTATTTAAAAGACAAAAATAATCCATCCTTTATGGCATTTATATCAAAACTAAAAGAACGCTTATTGAGTCCTTTACCAGGAATAGAAGCGCAGTTGAAAATGATGAGTACTGGTCTTCGCAAAAATGATCCTGAGATGTATCAAAGAGTAGCCGAAGATGCTAAAAAAGCTTGTGTCTTATTATTACTCTTTCAAAAGGAAGGTGCCTGGCATACTGTTTTGATGGAACGACCAGAGACGCCTTATGCACACAGCAAACAAATTAGTTTTCCTGGTGGTGGATTAGAGGATTCTGATGTTGATTTGGCTGCTGGAGCAGTAAGAGAAACAGAAGAGGAATTTGGAATTCCTAGAGAAGATATTACTGTAATTGGTCGTTTAAGTCAATTGTACATTCCTGTTAGTGGTTATTTAGTTTACCCTTTTGTTGGTTATTTGGAACAAGCACCTACCTATACCCCCGATCCTAGAGAAGTTGCAGAGGTGATTGAGGTAGCCATTGAGGATTTGATTAATCCAGACTTGAGAAAGTTGACGGAAATTAAAATACCAAGCGGACTAGTGCTAAAAGAGGTGCCTTACTTTGATCTGAAAGAAAAAATCGTTTGGGGCGCTACGGCTATGATGTTGAATGAGTTTTCAGAAATATTAGAAAGCTTAAAAGAAGCTGGGCATTTTACTAGCTGATGCTAGGATTATGAAACTTCTTAGATGCTTATTCTAATCTACATAATGCTGATATTCTTTGAAGTTTTCAATTAATAACAAACCATCCTTTTTCCAATTTTTAGACAAAGGAATCATTTCTGCATAGGTGATCTTATAATAATAATAATCTGTGATGGGCTTTCCTGTTGTAAAGGGACCAGCAATTCCAACAAAGGAAGTTTCTTCTTCTAAAAAGCGATATTCATAAACATAATACGTCCCTTCTTCGGTTTTTAGTTTTCCCAATTCTTTGACAAAATCAATACTGTCTTCATCTCTGATATAATCATAGAAAAGGTGTTTAGCTACTTGGGGAGCATATTTAAACGCATGAGGAATTAAATGCTGATACTTGTAATTGAATAATACAGGCAATAAATAAGGACGATAAGACGGTTTTTTAATGCGTTGATGGAATTCTTTCTTAGACCAATAAGGATTTAAGCCTGCTTCTAAACGAATGCCCAAAGCTTCAGCATGGAGCCTAGCATTGACAGCTTGATCTAATATTTGAGCTGTTAGGCGATCCAACAATTCTTGGTCTGCTGTTATAGAAAAAAAGCGCAAATACGCTGACAAAAGCAGCGCATTGTTTTTCCAAAAGGGCTTAGAAGGAGCGTCGTAATTTTCCAAATCAACATTAAAATAAGGCAAGCAAGTTGGAAGGTATTCTATCGCCTTGGTCGCAAAAATAGAATCTTCTTGCGCCAAACGGGCACTTAATGAAATGATATAATAACGATAGGTGTCATATTTGGCTAGGGATAAAAGACGCTCATAATTTGCCTTAAACTGTTCTGGCTGGTAATAAAAAATCCTAAAAACAGCATAATCATACTGATCAGAAATAAAAGAAGGTAGTTGTAACAAATCAATATAAGTAGCAATTCCTTTTATGGTATCTAGGACTGGGATGGTCTGTAAAATCGCAATTCGAGTAGCGACATTGGTGCTAGGGTGTTGGTATAAATCAACCAATTCAGGAACAATACTAGCGTCAGCAATATCTTGTAAGGTATAAATTAGGGAGGCGGTCGTCAAACTATCTTTAGGATAGCTTAGTTGGGCGGCTGCAAGAAGGTCTTTTATATGAGAACTGTCAAAATTGTAGAAATCTAAGGCATTATTGGCTCGATATCTAGTGACACTATCTTGGGATTGTAAATCGTTCAGTAATTGTTGGTCTTTCGCTTGATAAGGATCAAAACCAGACGAAAATTTGAGAAACTCAAAGGAATTAAGGAATTGATTGGCAGATTTATTATAAATCTCATCGTCGTCAATATAAACCTTAGAGATATAAAGCATTTGTTGATCTAACCAAATGTATTCTCGTATTATTCGGTCTTGAAATGGCTGTTGAATAATATTTTCTCTTACCGAACAATGTCCTATTTGAATCTTATTGCTACGAATGAGCGAGTCACGATAATTGGGCGGATGAATGTCTTGATAAAAACTATCTAAATGCTCAATTTTTAAATAATTGCTCAACTTCACTACTTGGAGATTACAGAGCATACCCGAATTTGGATTAACACTATAATAATTGGTGGTATGCAAGTAATAACTATTCAAGGTATCTTTTTTGATACGAGGTTCCCCGAAAAAATCAATAGAAAAACTACGGTCTTCTGCTACAAAAGGAAGCGGCTCTGGTGTTTGATAATTGAGAAAAGAAAAGGATTTGAAAAAAGCATCTTCTTGGATGGTACTATCGCCTTCACTTAGATTTTGGTGGAATAAATAATAGGTTCTAGCACCTCTTAAATAAACTTTGCAACGGATATAATACTTGCCTTCGAGCAACAAATCATAGACCCTTCCTTTGATGCCATCTTGTGTGATGGTATCCATTTTTCTAATCGTAATATTCCTGTCTTGAAAGTTTTCGGATATAAAATTAAAGACCTGATCTTTATTGTTTGAACGAGCGTAGCCTACAGGTTGGTCAAAGTATCGAAAAGCATAAGCAGTCATCAAACCATAATCATTTGCCGTATAATTATGATAAACATAGGACGGCTTATTGTTTTGAGAAACCCCTTTTTCGACTTGGTAAGAAGGCTGGGAAGGGAAGGCAATATAGACGGCAGCTTTTGCCAAATGATTAAAATGCCATCCTGTGTCTACTTTTGGATTTGGCTTAAACAAGTGCAAGGATTTGTAATAACGATCGGCATAAGAGCTTCTAATCTGTTGAGGATCGCTGCCAATCATAAAATAATACAAGATATTATTAAGATACATAAACTGTATCCTAAGTTGTTTGCTAGAATCTTGGGATATAATAATATCCGTTCGCTCAATTCCATTCAAAAAAACCTCCTTTTTTTCTAATAAAGTATGGGCACTTTGATTTAGATAATTATCAATCGTCTGTTCTATTATTTCTTCTTTATCTTGCGCTTTTCCGCCCCGCATATCAATGCAGTAAGCCGACAAAAAGACCTCATTCGTCAAGTCAACATACATCAAGGTGTTTAGATTGTTGAATAAGTCAATCTGAGTCGGCTGACCAGGAAAGTCTATTGCAAAACCCAAATTACTATCTATTTGACTGTGCCAAGACATTTTATCATAATCAATGCTAAACTTCTCTGCCACTCCCGTGAAGGAGGCAGATACGGGCGAAACACGATAGCCTTTTTGGGTCAGAATACGAATAATGCCGTTTTTGCCAGGCAAATGAGCGGTACCTACCGCAGCAAACAAAGATTGTTTTTGCATCAACTTTTCCATGCTGTTCACCATAACAACGTTTCTTCGGATGAGCGGAGAATCTATTGCCGTAAAAACATTTGCCATGCTGCCAATTTTGGTGATATTTCCTTCTTTATAAACATCCACCAACTCATTTAGCATTTGCTGATAACCCGTTTCGTATTCATCATTGATTAGCCCTAATAGAAAGGCACGTTGTTGTTCCTTATTATAATCAGAAAAAGCATCTGAATGGTCTTTCATACTTTCCAAACCCCAAATTGATTTGTTGAGCGTTCGTGCAATTCCAAATAAATAAGCATCGACAAAAGTAGCTTTGTCATCTGCTTTATCCTCATCTGGCTCCATCATAGAACTGAGTATAGAAGGACTTTGGATGTTAATTTTATCTAAATCTAAGGTGCTTTTTTCTTCAAATTTTTGCTTGAGTCGCAGATATTCTTCCTCGGATAAAATATCGGTAAAATTGTTTTCTTTGGAGCTGTTAAAAAGCTCTTGAAACATGCTGTTCATCATCGTATCGGGATGAACTTCCATCGCAAAGGCTTCACAACGTTCTAAAGCCAGCATAACAGAATCGCTAAAATTGAATGCCCTTGCATCGTTAACATGCATGGTTCCAAATAAATAGGAGGGCTGTTGCAAGTCATTTCCCTCAATTCTCCACAACAGATTGTACTGAACACTATCTTGCCCCAATAAAAAAGTGGGTAGAATAAACAATACCAAAATAAGTTGTTGTTTCAGAATAGTCATAAAAAGGGCTTGTAATAAAAAGTAATGTAATCTTACTGAAAATGTGGTCTATGATAATAGATGCCAATAAGAATGAAATTGTTGCACATCAAGTAGAATTAGAAGGGGATATGTTGCTGTAAAGGTAAGCTTTTCTGAGTAAACTAGTTATTGGAATTAGAGAGAACTAGAAAGAATGGAGAAAAATGGATAACAATAATGAATGGCATGTTCCGAGATACTAACAAAGGCTTGTCCAGTATTTGCTTCAGAACGTACTCTATTCTATTAAAAACTTATGTTATAGTGTACTGATTTTGAAAACAAATTTTAGTCTGATATGAGAATGATTCAAAAGACAAAAGCCATTTTAGATACACTAAAATGACTTTTGTTAAATAGATTAATTGCTGTTTTTTAGCAGCACCAAGGGCAGCAATCCATCAAGCAACAAAGACCGCTTGTAGCAGCAAAAATTCCCGTTAAAATTAAAAGCTTCTTTTTCATAATTATATGGTTTTGATATTATAAGTAATAAATTTTTCCTACTTCACAACCAGGGCCACAACGCTTATTTTTTGTTGGTTTATAACCAATAATAGAACCTTTTCCTCCTTGAATAATTTCACAACAATCCGAAATTGCCTTCTTTATTTTTTGACGACCTCGTTGTATTTTGGATCGAACAGTGGTGTAATTCATCCCTAATTCTTTAGCAATTTCTTTTTGTGAAAGTCCTTGGAATTCTGACATTTCGATGAGTTTCCGATAATCTTCAGGAAGATCTTGTATAACGGTTCTTAAATAAGCCTTTAAATGGAGGCGCTGATCTTCATTTAGTGTTAGTTCGTCTTCTTCGCATTTTAAGTCATGATTGTTATTATCATTAATATCCTCTAAGATTATTTTTTTCTTGCGGTAATAATCAATGACAATATTCTTAGCAATGTTAAATAACCAATTCTGGGGATTATTAATTGAAATGCCTTTCTCTGTTGATCGAAGTAGTTTGATAAAAACTTCCTGTGTCAAATCTTCGGCATCTTCGTCATTTTGCACCTTTGTGCTAATAAATTTCAAAATAGGTTGATAATGGATTGCTATTGGATTCATAAAAACAATGGTTAAAGTGAACATTCAGTTATACAATACTTCGTGTAGAACCCGAAGGCTCAACGCAGTTAAATCGTATCTATTTGATTATTAGCAAAGTATACTTTTAGTAGCCATTGAATTAAAGTGCTGATAATGAAATAGATGCATAGATGTTTTTTTGCTTTTTTGATAGGGAAACAAAAAATCCACGACCACGAAGTAGCAGCGCAGCTAAGTATTAATTATAAAGACGTAGAAAAAAAATAATGATGCACTTATTCTTAATAAGGAGTAGATTTTTTTGCTTGCTAATTAGAAATTTATTCCAAAATTGAGTTTTTTGCATGATTTGGCGCTAAAAAATATCTTCTAAGTATTGAAAGAGGTTTAAATAGTTATTAACTTAGTTATCTTCAGAAAGATACTTTCAAAATGAATTATTTAGGTTTAATGTAAGTTAAGAAAAGAAACAATCAATCTAAAGAATCGAATACCATGCGTTTAAAAACAATAGCCTACCCTAATTACGAAAAAGCAATACCCCAAAAAGGGCAGCACATCTTGGCGCAATGCTCAGGCGAAAATATCATTGTTTATCAAGCCTTTAATCCAAGAATTGCGAATTATGCAGTCGCCAATCAACAATTTGGAGGTGAACATTATCGTTTTTCTAGAATGAGTTGGATTAAACCCAACTTTTTGTGGATGATGTATCGCTGTGGTTGGGCAGAAAAAGAAGCTCAAAAACGAGTCCTAGCGATTGAAATCTCTAAAGCAAATTTTGAAAAAATCTTAGAAGGGGCTGTTTTTTCAGCGTATAAACAAGAAATTTATCAGACGCAAGAAAACTGGAAAGCAGCCCTAGAAAACTCTTCTGTACGCCTACAATGGGATCCAGATCACGACCCTTATGGCGCAAAATTAGATCGTCGAGCAGTACAATTGGGACTTCGTGGAGATATCTTAAAAACATTCGCAACCGACTGGATTATTTCTATTCAAGATATTACTAATTTTGTCTTAGAACAAGGGGCAAAAGTCAAAGAAAAACAGCTAGAGGACTTACTCGTTATGGAAGAAGCTGTTTATGCTGTAAAAAGCGAAAAGGCACGCCAAGCAGTTGGGCTAGATCGTTTAGAAGATATTTAGCTGCTTTTTTCTATTAATAATAAGATTATGAGTACAGGACAAAAAATAATTAAAAATACTTTACAGCTTAAACCTACCTAAAACTAGGGATTAGATCGAGCACCCCTGTTTGTGTATAACACAAAACAGCTCGGTCGCTTTGCGAATGCTGTTAGATTTTAGACCCAATTGAGTTCTAATTGGGTCTGAAATCTAATATCTAATAAAATGTTAAGTAGTTTCGATATTTCATTAGATGTAAAAACTTTTGTCCTGTACACAGAATAACATTAAAAAACCAACTCAAATTACCAACAAAATGTACCTTTCCATAAAACTTATCCTACTTGCATTCTTAGGCTCTTTTTGGAGCATTGATTCGAATGATTTTTCCTTAGAAACTAAAAGTGGAAATCAAATTACCAGCCCAATAGAATGTGGTGATTTGTTGTCTAGATATGCCAAGAAGCCTAACCAACTTAGTTTTCTTAACTGTGCAGCTGGAGAAGGACAAGTCGTTTTAGCAGCCCAATACAGCGTTTCGGGAAAGGACTCCAAAGCAGTAGAGCGATTTTTAATAAAAAACTATGGAATGGGCAAATTGAAGTTTGTCTGTTGTGGCTGGGAACCGAAAAATGGTAAGAATGGTCAAATTAATAAGGTAAAAGCATTCAAAGAGTACCCTAATTATAGTATTATGATTTCCATGTTTGCTAGTGCCGAAAAAGAAACGGGTCTTGAATTAGATCGAAATGAAATAGAAGCGTTTACGGTTTTGGTAGAAATTATAGATTGCTAATTATAAAAAAACGCTGAAGCCATAAAACAATACGTTCAGAAAATGAGAAAGACAGGGACAACTAAAATTTAATGATGGCAGATATTCTAGATGATATAAGGGAGGAGGTCATACTAGTTCCTGAGGAACTAAAAAATCGATTTTTAAAAGAATTGGTGGTTTCTTATCTTCTTTATTTTGCTTTATGGAATTACTTCCAGTCAGAAGCGTGGGATCTAATACATAACATCATGTGTTACCCTATTTTACATGGTATATTTACTACTCTTTGTGGCTTCATAAGCCTCTCTATATTAAGATTAAGAGTTCTCCATATTAAGAAAGATTTAGACAAAATAAGTTTAGGGATCGTATTAAGAAATATTGGATTTGCACTTAGTTTTTCTTTATTAATTGGACTCATGTTAATGATCGCTGCTGTAATGATTCGTATGTTTTTACATGACTTGGCAACAGAAATTCCAAACTATATTTTTGTTACAGGACAGCTAACCTTGATCGGAATAGGAATTTATTATTTTGTCTTTACAATGGCAGATGACCTTATAAAATAGAGGCGTGAAAAAGTGTCCTTCTAAGACAAAAAAAAACTACGATTTGACTTGTGCCCAAAAGGAGCATACAAGAAAAATCGTAGTTTTGATAGCATCATACTTGATATAAAACGCAACACACTCTAGATGCGAATAGCGTCCTCCAAAAAGTTATAAATGTTTTGCGATAAAGGCAAGCACTTTAGGTAATTCCTCTTTTAGCAATGCTTCTAAAGGTTTGAAAGGCGTTCCATCAAAATACCTTGCAACCGTACCAGGACCATCAGGACTACCGTGGTCACTCTCTAGAGATAAACGCCATTTTTCTGCATGATTTGCCCATTCTTCTTGGTCAACCAATTCAGGTGCTGTAAACCAAACATCCCAAGTTAGTATATTTCCTTCCTGCAACATATTTCCACCTGCCATGTTAAAAATATCCAAGACCATTTGGTTAAAATCATCTACTTTTTCAATGCCTGTTTTCTCAATGGCACCGATTTCAACCCCCAAATGTCCTTTTGTCCAAGATATTTCTTCATGTCTAGCAAAATCAGGAATTGGAAAATCGGTACTCAAATCTGAAGTCAAAGGAAAGGCAACTTGATCTGGGTGACCAGGATTGAAGGTGCGAATGACAATCGCATTTGCTTTCGTGGAAGGGAAAGGTAAATTGTGTTTGTCGAAATGCGTTCTGATTTCTTTTAAGAGCGTGTTTTTAGTGGCACTTGGGCTAAACCAAATTTTCCCAACAACACTCATTTCTGCCGACAAGGTTCGATTTTTTTCATCAGCCCAACCTTTGTTTCCAGTTACTGTAACCTCCACATTCATAGACCCAATATTAGGGGCACAAACACCTTGTTGAGGACAGATAATCGAATAAATACGTCCTTCATTGGTATATCCTAATCTAGAAATATCAGGGGCAAACATCTGATAACAGCGTTTTTTATCAACTTCAGCTGGCTCTGAATTCCAACTAAACTCTGGCCACAACACTTTTTGTTGGCGTTGCAATTTGTCAATATTATCCAAGTTTCCGAGCATTGGTAAATCGTCCAGATTAGACGGTTCAAATCCTCCAATCCATCCAGGAACAGCCGTTGGATTGATATTTTGGCGCAACTTATCCTCTGAGATGTCTACTTGCAAATTAATGTCTGGAGTAGATGCCGTTGCATCTACAATCACATTATCTTTGGTGTTTAAAAGTTCCAGTCCGCCATCTTCAACAATAAAGTATAAATCTGGTGACCTGTCAAGCAACCAACTGAATTTTGAATCATCAAAACTAATGGTAAACCCGCCTGCGGCATTGGTAATTCCTATTCCTAGAAAATCATCCTTGCCTATTGGGTCTTTGTCATAAGCTAAGACTTGGAGGTCTAAAACACCTCTGTTGTCTGCTTGGTTTGTAACGGTTCCAATGACAGTGTAGCTAGAACCTGAAATGGTGATGGCATTACTCATAGTAGTAAATTAATTTTGTGAATTAATTGAGCTTACTCTATTCTATTTCTAAAACCGCAATGAAATGTTGCGTAGTGGATGGTTGTTGAAACAAGGATTTTGGGCTTTCTCCATGTCTTTGCAAGACAAGATAATAATAATATATCATTTTTTCCTTATAATTTATTTAATAATACTCCGTTGATTTTTTAGTTTTTAGCTGTGCTGAGCCTTTGTTACTTACGTGAGGTCGCTTCGCTTAGTTCGGGTTCTATGAAAAACATAAAAAAGCATCTTGCATTAGTTTGATTATCATCTTTTTAGTGATTTAATTAGTAAAAGTTCATCCTGCTGATAATCAAACTAATACGATTTAGCTACGCTGAGCCTTCGGGTTTCCAACGGAGTAATGATTTAAAAAAAGGATAGAATTTAAAGGTTATTAATTAGGTGCAAAAAAAATAATGTATGAAACCTTATTTTTGACAACAAATGTTTTAGTGAAAAATGATAGACATTTTACTGACCGTCAAGCAAGCTAGAAATCCTAAGTAATAACAAAAGAACTAATTTATTTTGTTATTACTAATTATAATTTTATCTTACAGAGGATAGTATTGTCCCCAATACATTATTATCTATTAATACGTTTGAGTATTTTTACTTTTTTTATTACCAATAAGACTCCTTTATTGTGTAAATAATTCATGCTGAAAAACTTTTCTTTTTAGTATCCCCAATTCCCATAAGCATAAAATGATGTTCTATTAATTCTTGTGTGTTGATAACACAATTATTAACAGATATAGGCATTTAATTTTATTTTGAATAGTGTTATAAATGGAAGCTTAATTAACTCCTGTTACGCAAAACTTAAAGCGCAGCGCTCATGAGCAAAGCGACCACAAAGTAGCAGCGGAGCTAACTAAAATAATTATGCCTTCAACCTTAAAATAGGCCTTAAATAAGTAGCGATAAGTTTAATACTGAAAAAAAAAGGTTATTCGCAGGCTCATGAGAGAGTTCTTGCATAACATCTGTTCATTAAGTAATGGTAAGAATTGCTTGATGATCAAGAACCAGAGAAATAAACCGACCTTTAAGGTCAACCATACGAGATTAACTTGGTCCCTAAGTTAACCGTTAGCTCTACGACCTTTTGCGTTGTAGGGCTTTTTTTTACTTGATTTTATTGAGAATATTTTTGAAGGGCATATATAGGCTTTGCCAAAAATTATTGAACTTTGTCTGTTCTTCTTTCTCAATTCCAAAGGCTATTTTTTTATTCGCTTGACTTATAAAAAGAGAACCAAAAAGACCATCCCAAATAGAAAAAATACTACCAAAGTTTTTGTCATAATGTTGGGCTTCTACACTGTGGTGAATTTGATGTTGAGAAGGCGAAATGAAAAAACGCTCCAAGACATTTCCAAAAGAAATAGGAATATGTGAGTGCCTAAGATTGGCACCAATGAGGTTGAAGATAAAAATTCCAGCGTGTATTTTTAAAACACTTAAAGGCTCAATTCCCGTACGAAACCAAAAGAAAAAAGAACCTGTTATTAATCCAAAAACAAGCAAACTTCTCAATCGAAATAAGAAAAATTCAATAGGGTGTACTCGGTAGAGCGTCAGAGGTGTTAAGACTTCAGCAGCATGATGTACCTTGTGAAATTCCCACAAAAAAGGAACTTTGTGCAAGGCATAATGCAGTAGAAACCGACTAAAATCAGAGAGTACCAAAAAGAGGATGGTATAACTAATGTTAATTGCCGAAGGACTCCACAAAATAGTGTCTTTGATCCCTATGGCTGCTTCCCAACTCTGTACCACAACATAAGCAAAAGCTGTATGGGCTAATAAGTAAGGCGTTATCAATAGAACCTTAACTAGGCTATTAAATAATAAAAATTTGTAATCCACTAGGGCAGAAGGATGTGCCCATATTTTGGAAGAAAATAAGTATTTTAGGTATTGGAAAAAGGATAGAGAGCGGGTTGCTTTATTGGCAAACCGTAGGTAGAGTAGGCTTAGTATTAAGGCAGAGATCAGATAGGGGAAATAAATGCGCTTTTTAGGATCTAAAAAAGAACCTAATGCGGTACTCAGCGCCTCATAAAAGGGAGTCAGCCATTCTATAAAGCCCTCCATATTGTCTTTGTTTTGTATTAAATAAACAACTTATAAGCTGATTTTTATAAAAAAAGAATGATGTCAGCCAAATTTTTAAAGTGGCTAACATCATACTTGAAATCAGTTATAGATAAGTGATTTTTTATAAATTATGTACCTTGTCATCTTCAATCAAAGGCATTCCTTTGTAAGCCATCAATAGGCGAGCGGTCGCCAAAACATCTTTTTTGCAATAGACCTCAATTCGATCCAAATCATCTGCTTCCCAGTAGGTTTTGCCAACTTCGCTGCCATCAATATCATCTTTTGGAGTAGGAATATCAAAGACGCCACACAACAATTTTAAGGCGGTATAGCTTTTGAAATCACCAAATTTCCAAACCGTCATGGTGTCTAATAAATGATTGAGTTCCCAAGGTTTTTTGCCAGCAACATCAAGCATTTCTGGAAACTCTAAACCCTGAATAACCATTCTTCGGCAAGTATAGGGAACATCAAATTCTTTGATGTTGTGCCCACAAATAAACTGTTTTCTTGGGTTATAATTTTTGCTTAATAAATTAGAAAACTCCTCTAATAATTTCTTTTCATCGTGGTCATAATACGATTTTAAATGAAAATTAAGTGCTCCTTCTGCATCTGGACGAAAAACCCCTACAGAGATACAAACAATCTTTCCAAATTCTGCATAAATTCCTGCCAACTCAGCATAAGATTCTGGATGATCTAGACGTTCTTCTTCTGGTTTTCTAGCCTGTATTTGCTTTGACTTGATATCCCATAATTTTTGCATCGTGGGATTAAGATCTGCATAACTTTTGTGTCCAGAGACCGTTTCAATATCGAATACGAGGACGTTTCTTAGGTCAATATTATTGAGCATAAATTATAGTATGTTTTATTAAATGTTTCTCCCTTCTTATACGATATAAGGGTGAAAATGTTTTCAAAAAGGTGACTTCATTTAATCTTGTCATTTATTTGATGTAAAAGCAAAGCTTGCTTTATTATTTCAACTAAAGATGCATTTTTTTATTTATTTAAGCAAACTATTGGTGATGGAGATTTTTGGGGAACTATTATGAAGTTCCATAAGTTTATCTACTTTGCTTAACAATAAAACAAAGACCTATGATTGGTATAGTAGCAGGGGATATTATTGGTTCTGTATATGAATATCCTTTTTATAAAGGAACTTGGAAAGGAGAAAAACCGTATCAAGATTTTGAATTGTTTCAGCCTAAAAGTCGCTTTACCGACGACACGACCATGTCTTTAGCCATTGCAGATGCTTTGTTGCAAGACAAAAGCTACGAAGCTTGTTTGCATCGTTATGGCAACCAGTATTGGGGCGTTGGTTATGGTGGTAATTTTAAGAAGTGGCTAAAAACACCCCTTGAAGAAATCGCTGCTTATGGCAGTTATGGAAATGGGTCAGCTATGCGAGTAGGGGCGATTGCTTGGGCATTTGATTCAGAAGCAAGGGTCTTAGAGGAAGCTAAGAAAACAGCTTTGCCAACACACAACCATGTAGAAGGAATAAAAGGCGCACAGGCGATTGCACTCGCTATTTATATGGCTCGAAAAGGCAAGTCAAAAGAAGCAATTAAAACGAAAATTCAAGAAAAAATGGGCTATGATTTGGAGCGCAAGCTTTCAGACATTCGCCCTAACTATACCTTTGATGTAACTTGCCAAGGTTCTGTTCCAGAATCTATTCTTTGTTTTTTAGAATCGAAGAGTGTGGAAGATGCGATTCGATGCTCAGTTTCTTTGGGTGGAGATACCGATACAATGGCGGCTATAGCAGGGGGCATCGCACTTGCTCATTATCAAGAATTGCCAAAAAGCATGTATGAAAATGTTGAAAAATACCTTGATGAACATTTATGGCAGGTATTAAGAGCATTTGAAACAAAATACCAAGTAAAGTATCATTTAACTTAATCTAAGGACAATAGGAGCGCATTTTTATAGATTTGTACTACTTCAGTTCGTGTTTGAAAATGAAGAACTTACCTAAAAAAGCTTTAGAGCATTCAAAAAAAGTATAAAATTTTGTGGTACTCTTTAAAAGTTCTGAAAAATATGTTTATCTTCGTTATATCTTTGTGTTTATTTGTTTGGGTTTTTAGAACTCTTCCTTCTTAATCGTTGGAAGAGTTTTTTGTTTTTGGGACATTCTCAATACTAATTTAAGGATTTGCAATTTGTTGTTTGCAAGCTTACTTTGGAATTGCTTTTATGAAAGTTTTAGGTAAATTGTATTTAAATTAGAAGCATTAAAATACTACAATTTATTACTTTAAGTTTACTTTTGTTGTGCTTAACCCTACCTACTTATTGCATTCATTTGAACAGAATTTCAGCCGCTAATGTCATTAAAAACCAAGATCGTTTATCCGATTGCCAAACTCTTATCCAAGAAGGTGAAGCGAGATGCTTCAAATGCTCTTCAATGCCAGGAAAAAACTCGACAAAGGTTAGTTCGAGAAGGAAAAAAAACACGCTTTGGAAAAGATCATCAGTTTGCGGAAATCAAAAGCTATGAGGACTTTAAACAACGGGTTCCTTTGGCAGATTATGAGGATTTAAAACCTTATATATATAGGATTAATGCAGGGCAATCGAATGTCTTGTGGAAAGGGAAACCCAAATATTATGCAAAGACATCAGGCACGACCTCTGGTGCAAAATATATTCCTCTGACGAAAGAAAGTATTCCCAATCATTTTGGCACGGCTCGCAATGCCATTTTTCATTATGTTGCCACGACAGGGAAGGCGGATTTTATGGATGGAAAAATGATGTTTTTATCAGGTAGTCCAACCTTAGAGGCACATTATGACATTCCTACAGGGCGTTTGTCGGGTATTTCTAATCATTTGATTCCTGCTTGGCTCAAGAAAAGTCAAATGCCAAGTTACGCTACTAATTGCATCGAAGATTGGGAACAAAAACTAGATAAAATTGTCCTAGAAACGGTAAAAGAAGATATGCGTCTGATTAGTGGAATTCCGCCTTGGGTGCAAATGTATTATGAACGCTTGTTGGAGTATACGGGAAAGAAAACGGTTTTGGAAGTGTTTCCAAATTTCTCCATGTTTGTTTATGGTGGGGTGAATTATGAGCCTTATCGAGCGAAATTAGAAGCTTTGGTGGGGGCAAAAATACCAACAGTAGAAACCTATCCTGCTTCTGAGGGTTTCTTGGCATTTCAAGATCAGCAAGACGATGATGCCTTGTTGTTGAACGTTAATTCTGGCATTTTCTTTGAATTTGTGCCCCTCCATGAAACCGAAAAAGAAGCGCCTCAACGATTATCTTTGGGTGAAATTGAACTAGGTGTACAGTATGCTGTTATACTGAATACCAATGCAGGGCTTTGGGGCTACAAAATAGGGGACACGGTAAGTTTTGTTTCTAAGAACCCTTATCGAATAAAAGTAACGGGGCGAGTCAAGCACTTTATTTCTGCCTTTGGAGAACATGTGATTGCCAAAGAAGTTGAAACGGCTATTTTGGACGTGGCAGCGATGGATGGGACGCAAATTATTGAGTTTACAGTAGCGCCACAAATTCATCCCCCAAATCAAGCGCTTCCTTACCACGAGTGGTTGGTTGCTTTTGATCGCATTCCTGATAATTTAGAAGCTTTTGAACAAGCCGTAGATTTGAAGATGCAGGAACAGAATATTTATTACAAGGATTTGATAGATGGAAAGGTATTACAAAGCTTGAAAATTCGTCCTTTGCACAAAGATGCCTTTAGAAATTACATGAAATCAATTGGCAAGTTGGGCGGACAAAATAAGGTACCTCGTTTGTCTGATAATCGAAATATAGCCGAGAAATTGGAGCAGTATATTATAATATAATCAAGAAATATAATAAAGATAAAAAATAAAGCTTAATAAGATGTTTACAGGAATTATCAAAGAACTAGGAGTTGTTCAAAAAATAGAGAAAGAGGGCAGTAACATACACGTTACCATAGAAGCTGAAATGACAAAGGAGCTGAAAATTGATGAAAGCATCGCACACAATGGTGTCTGTCTAACCGTGGTTGCTATTGATGGGAATCAATATACGGTTACAGCGATTGAAGAGACGATGTTGAAGACAAATTTAGGGGCTTGGGTCGTCGGAACGGAAGTGAATTTGGAACGTGCCATGATTATGAATGCTCGTTTGGATGGGCATATTATACAAGGACATGTGGACAAAACGGGCACTTGTGTAAAGATCAAAGAAGTAGATGGTAGTTGGTATTTTACCTTTGAGTATGAAGAAACAGAGGACCATCTTTTGGTAGACAAAGGGTCTGTTTGTGTGAATGGAACAAGTTTGACCGTGGTAGACCCAATAGACAATCATTTTTCAGTCGCGATTATTCCTTATACTTATGAGGAGACGGTGTTTAGAAATATGAAGGTGGGGGATGCGGTCAATTTAGAATTTGATATACTAGGAAAATACATTGCTAAATATGCCAAATTGTATGCAGGGAAAGTTTAA
>CALDEP010000164.1 GCA_937942475.1 uncultured Aureispira sp. | reverse complement strand
TATGTTGTGTTCTAAGGCTATGGCGATATAACCTAAAATAAAAACGATGGCCATTAATAAATACATATCCTGTTTTTTTGATGGTGGAAACCTACCAAAAGATTTTTATCTCTTGCTTTAGTTTTATTTTGAATGAAAAATAATGAAGTTGTTTAGAATTGCGTCTTTTTTAAATATGAGTACAATTTTTGATCCTAATTAAGGCGGATTTGAGGAGAATAGCCGTAGCTATTTGACGAAAAGCCAACGCAGAGTAGGGCAAAAAGTGATTTCATATTTGATTATTACTTAATTCTAAACAACTTTAATGTTTAATACTTTAGAAATTTATTGAGGTATAAGGGTTTTTGCTAAATTTCTACTTGCATTCCGCTTTTTCAAAGCAGCTTCAAACAAACCATCAATTTCGCCAGAAATATGTTTGCAGTTGTACTGTTTGGCTAAGTAGACAATGCAATCATCCAAGTTCTTGAAAATTTCATCCTCATGGATATATTCGGGAATAATGCCTACAATCCGAAGCCTTTCTTCTACGCTATCTTGTAAGCCTGTGAGATAGACTTCTATGCCTTTGTTTTCCAAGTGAAGAATGGATTCCTCCAAGACCAAAAGACCTGTTTCATCCATAAAAGGAACATGATCGAGGTGCATAACAACGACCTCGACATCTTTAATCTGCTCTGTTCTAGCCTTAAAGTCATCTGCAAAACCAAAAAATAAAGGTCCTTCTAAATGTTGAATGTAAACATTTTTAGCCAAAGCTTCAGGCAAGCCTTGCTCTTGTAGAATGTCGCCCAACAAACCTGCTTGATTAGATTTAAGCGTTGCGTCAGACATATTTTTCATAAACATAATGAATGAAATCATGGTGCCAATCGCAACCGCATCTAGTAAATTATCAAATACAGTAACGAGTAAGGTAACAATAAGAATGACCGCATCTGATGTAGGAACTTTGGGTAATAATTGCAAGCCTTTTATATCAATAATTCCGATGCCAATCGTTACTAAAATACCAGCTAAAACAGCCATTGGAATAAACTGAACATAATAGCCCAAACCCAATACAATAACCAGTAAAGCAAGTCCTTTAAAAATTCCAGAAAGATTGGTTTTTCCTCCTGTACGAATATTGGTCACCGTACCCATTGTTGCCCCAGCGCCAGGTATTCCACCAAACAAAGCGACAATCAAGTTTCCTAAACCTTGCCCTTTTAATTCCTTATTGCCATTATGTTTTGTTTTCGTCAAACTGTCGGCTACGGTAGAAGTTAATAAAGTATCAATCGTACCCAATGCTGCCAAGGTAATCGCAGGAACCAAAATTAAACTCAAATGCTGCATTTCCAAACTAAGTAAGGTGCCAATTTGAAAGGGGGGGATGCCTGTAGGAATCACTCCAATTCTAGGCACATCCATTGGGAAAACAACCGAAACGACCGTCACTCCAATCAAGGCAATTAAAATACCAGGGATTTTTTTATTAATCAAGGGCAGTAAATAAATCAAGGCAATCGTTCCACCTCCAAGTAGCAAGGCTGAATTGTTGATGTTTGCCAAAGGTGTACCCACATTTCCTAGTATATTCAGCATTCCTCTAGGAGAGGCATGTCCCAGCAAAGGGAAGATTTGTAGGATGATAATAATAACACCAATACCACCCATAAAGCCAGAAATGACAGGGTAAGGCATGAATTTGACTAGTTTGGCAATGCCTAAAAAACCAAAGATAATTTGAAAAATACCAGACAAAACAAAGGTTGCCATAATAATGGGCATTGCCATCGTCAAATCATCGTTAACGGCAACCAAAGCACCCGATACAATGGTTGCTGCAACAACGGTCATAGGACCTGTTGGGTCACTTAATAAGGTTTTGGTACCGCCTATAAAAGCCGCAATGATGGCTAAAATAATAGCCGTATATAAGCCTGCTTCTGCTCCCAATCCAGATTGAATTCCAAAAGCTAAACCCATTGGCAGCGCAATAATTGCTCCTGTTAAACCACCTAAAAAATCTCCTTTTATATTGCTAAAATCAAAGCCACCTAATGTTGCTTTTTTTTGTTTATTCTGACTCATTTTTGTATGAATTGATCCTTCTGATTGTTAATAGTATACTTCGTGTGTAAATCACATTAGATGGATTATTAGCAAGGGATGCTTTTAATAGTTGAATATTAATAAGCTGATAATTAATCTAATGTAAGATGTGTTTTTAGGATTTTCATCAAAAAACTAAACCACGGAGTAGCAGCGTAGCTAAACTCCACGAAGTGTTATAAGATAAGCCCTTGAATAAAGACACAAGGGGAGTGGTACAAAACCTTTGAGCGGCTGGTACATTCATCAATAGTTATAATGCTTTTTTGCATTATAAAAATGAGTTAACAATCAATTTTGAGGCAGGCAAATAGGATGTAAAAAGGCGGATAGCTTTGTATAAAGTAGCTATGAGTTGTGTTAGAGTGCTTGTTAAGCTGTTTTTCTTCGCTGAAATTTAGCTGCTTAAAATAGCTAAGGGTTTTAGACAGGCTAGGATTCTGTTTTGAGAACTCTTCCTCTATTTCAATGTCTTCTGAACTGTCTTCTTCTTCCTTTTCTTTTCGTTCGCTTTCTTCCTCCTCTTCTTCTTCTTTTGGAAACTCTTTTTCTTTGTGCTCTTTTTTATGAGCATTACTATCCTCAAGAATAGGTTCATTGAGTAAAGTCGTCAGTGTGTCAGGCATCTCTTGTATAGAGAAACTAAGGATGCCGATTAGACAAGAGTAAAGCCATAAAAAATGAAAACCTAGTTTCATATTTAATCAAGAAAGGTGAAGGGGATAAACGTAGTATTACAAATTATAAATCAAATGTAGGAGAAGTCTTAGAAGAAAGTATGCTTAAAAGTTACATAAAAATGTGATTTTTGTTACATTTAGAGCATTGTTTACGGTTAAATAGATGTAATGTTTTGAATATCAGAAATTTAAGTTTTGAGAGTGATAAGATTCTGTCTTCTTTGTCTGAGAAAGATCGAGCTTACTTTTTGAGTTTTGCTCAAGCTTTGTCTTTTAAAAAAGGGAAGTTGATTTTTTATCAAAACGGAATGCCTACAGGGGTATTCTTGATAAAAAGTGGGAAGGCAAAGATTTATAAAACAGGTGCTTATGGCAAGGATCAGATTTTTTATATTTATAAGAATGGCGATTTATTTGGTTACCATGCCTTGCTTTGTAATGAAAATTATGAAGAATCTTGTGAGGCAATCGAAGATTGTGAGGTCTTGTTTGTTAATAAATATGACTTCAAATTCTTGTTGACAAAAATTCCTCAGATACAGCTTTTAATTATTCAGAATATCAGTCATGAGTTTGGTGTTTTGGTGAATACCATTACTATACTAGCCCAAAAAAATTTAAGAGAGCGCTTAGCACTTTATTTAGTCATATTGAAAGAGCGTTATCAAGAAGAAGGGAATGCAAGGACTCAAATTGTATTGTCAAGAGAGGACTTGGCGAATGTGATTGGAACGACAAGGGAAAGTTTGGGGCGCTTGCTCAAAGAGTTTCGAGAAGACCAATTAATAAAAATAGACAAGCGAGCTATTGAGGTCATTAATCTGAAAAAGGTGCAGGAGATTGCGAATGTGGAATAAGAAGTATAGCAGCTTCTTCATTCCTTATACGGAATTGAATAAAGGATGTCGTATAAAATGAAAGATGGATATTTTTTCTAATTGAGGCAAAAAGCAGAAAAATAGCGGGCTATTTTGAGCATTTTTGCCGATAAGTAGAAGAAATAGGCGCTTTTATTACGACAGGAGTTATTTAATTCCGTATTAGGTCACTTTTTTTTCTCAATACTAGTATTCCTGATATAAGTGTTGGGCGAGCTGCAAAGCAGACTCACCCAACACAAAAAATCATCTACATTATCGAATCAAAGTACACTCTCCTTTTATTAGTTGTTCTTCTTGTCCTAATAGCTTATATCGAAGCATATAGATATAAACTTCAGTAGGTTGAGGAACGCCTTTATAGTTTCCATCCCAACCACCATTGCTTACATCATTATTATTATAAATTAATTGCCCCCAACGGTTAAAAATTCTAAATTCTAATACGTCTGAGTTTGATAGTCCAACGGGACCGAAAAAGTCATTGGTTCCATCATTATTTGGGGTAAAGGCATTGGGCATACCATTAAATAATCCTTGAACGAATACCAGTAAGGTATCCGAAACAACACAACTGTCTGATGAAGTTGCCGTTACAGTCAAACTATAAACATCTCCAGCATTGGGCAAGGCACCTGTTGTTGGTGCATTAGGGTCGTTAAAACCAAAACTTCCACCATTATTTGAAGTGGATGCCCAAGAATATAAGACGCCATTTGAAACCTGATTATTACCCGAACTAACGATGATAGAATCCCCCAGTGTAATCAATACATTCGTCTGACCTGGTATCTCTACATAAGGATTCACACTAGGAACAAACAAGGTATAAATAGTTGCAGAATCTGATCCATTACAATTGTTAGCATCTGTTGCAGTAACAGAATAATCACCAGCAGTTAAACCCGAAATGCTAGCATTGGTCGCTCCATTGGACCATAAATAAGTAAAGCTTCCTGCACCTCCTGTGGCTAGAGCGCTTAGTGCCCCAATTGGATTTGCATCACAATCTAAGGTATCTGTTATTAAATTAATCGTCAAAATAATTGGATTCGCATCACTAATACTTGTATTCCCTGAAATGGTACATCCATTCACATCTGTAACTGTCAAACTATAAGCTCCAATTGCAAGTCCAGTAATATTTTGTGTGTTGGCACCATTTGACCATAAATAGCTATAGTTAGGTGTTCCTCCTGTTAATGTTGAGTTTAGTTGTCCATCTGCAAAACCAACACAAGAAACAGCATTGGAGGTATCAAGCGTCAAGACCAAGGCTGTTGGTTCTCCTACTATTGTATCCCACAGTAGTAAACAACCATTATCATCTGTCACGGAAAGACTATAAGTTCCTGCTCCTAATCCTGAAACAGAACTGGTAGTTGCCGTTGTGGACCACAAATAAGTCAATGGAGCAGTTCCCCCTGTCACAAGGACAGCTATGCTACCACTCGCTTCGCCATTACATAGAGCATCGTTTACGGTACTTGTGATGGTCATCCCAGAGTTCGTTCCAATTGATGTAGAAGCTGTTACTGTACAAGCATTATCATCTGTAACTGTTATGGTATAATTTCCTGCAGTAGCCAAGTTGCTTAAATCTTCTGTTGTAGTGCCATTCGACCATACAAAACTATAGTTTGGAGTTCCTCCAGAAACCGATATAGCAATGAAGCCATCACTAGCTCCACAAGAAACGGCAGCACTACTATCTACTACGATTGCAATTGCTGTTGGATCTGTTAGTTGAATATTGTTACTAGTAATGTTACAACCTGTTGCATCGCTTATCGTTACTTGATAAGTTCCCGCAGATAGAGCAGTAATATCTTCTGTCGTTTCATTATTAGACCACAAGTAAGAATAAGGAGACGTTCCTCCATTCGTAGTCAATAAAATTGCACCATTATTTCCGCCATTACAGGCAATCGTTTGTATGGAGTCTACCGTTAAAGATAAGCCAGAGCTATTGTTAACAGTAATAGAATTACTAATTGCTTCGCAACCGTTGGCATCTGTCAAAGTAACTTGATAAACTCCTGCTCCCAAGCCTGTAACATCTAAAGTAGAAGCTCCATTGGACCATAAATAAGTATAATTTAGTGTTCCTCCCGAAGCGGTCATGTAAATTGCCCCATCTAGTAAGCCACAATTTTCATCTATGGTACTATCCAATACAATTGTTGGATTGGAACTAGGTGCATTGATGGTGAAATTCACAATTCCTAGACAATTATTGGTATCAATAAGACCGATGGAATAAGGACCAGCAGATAGGTTAGAGAAGGTTTGTGTGCCTGTTACATTAATTAATGAATCTAAGGTACTTACACCATTCAATAGATAGTAATCATAAGGAGCTGCCCCCGCAGTAGTATTGAAGGTTATAGAACCCGTAGAATCTCCAAAACATTGGGCATCTATTTGGTTTGTTATATTAATGGTAATTGGAGGACAGGCAGAACAGAGAGGAACAATTCCTGGACCTGGTATGGTTAATATAGAACCTGAATTATCAACCACTTGAATGGGCCATGCACTTGGATTTGGTATGTTATTGACTCCTGTTGCAATTTGCACCCATCCAGCAGGTGTATTACAAGTCGTTACAGGAATTGCTCCATTCAAACAAACATTAAAAAACCAAGTATAACCGCAAGCCGTACATTCTGTTTGATTTGTAATCGGAGTATTTCCTCCAGGGAACCATTCTGACCAAGTATAGGGTCCTGTACCATTGCTGACTGTTAAACTAGAGTCCGTTTCCATACAAACATATAAATTAGAACACAAACCAACTACAACTGTCGTAGAATCTGAACCACAAGCCAAAGAATAAATAATCGTATGAGTGCCTGCTCCAGCCA
Source organism: uncultured Aureispira sp. (assembly GCA_937942475.1). GTDB lineage: Bacteria > Bacteroidota > Bacteroidia > Chitinophagales > Saprospiraceae > Aureispira. Next base: position 2,988 of record CALDEP010000164.1, on the reverse strand, counting down.
GTGCTGGATCAAAAACACCTGTTACAGAATCAATACAACTGCCACAACTAGCAGAAAACGTTCCTCCTGCAGTAGTTGATTGCACTGTTTGTGCCGAATCTGTGATACATAAATCATTCAAAGGACAAACGGTTGCATCACAACAAACAATCGCTTGAGGGACACAAGCTGAAGCAAAAAAGGATTGAACAAATCCTGCTCTATTTCCAGAGGAAGAAGTTCCGGTAGAGCCACAAGCTATAAATTCGCCACCACTATTAACTTCAATGTCGTAAACATTATACGATGTTGGGTAAACTGCGAGTTGACTTAGATTTTGATCAAACTTATAAACGCCGTTGACTGAACCAACATAGATGTTTCCACAATCGTCTATGTCTATTCCACTACAACCAACATTATTCCCAGCAAAAGAAGTATTAAAAATTCCATTTGGAATTGGCACGGTTGCTACAATATTCGCAGTATTAAAATCTCGCTTTTGCAATTCATTTCCTCGATGAACAAAGATAAAACCATTATAATGAGCCAAAGCCATAATTCCTGCGTTGTTATAACGCCAATCTTCACATTTATAACCCAAATTAATACCATTATCAACTCTAAAAATAGCATTCGAAGAGGTCGATGTACAAGGTGTCAAGCTTTGATGAATCCAACCAATAGAATCATGTGTCAAGAAATAGTATTTACCATTATTACAGGGGGTAATAGATCGCACTTCTTGGGCATTAAACAGATCACCTCCATGTAATTTGACTGATGTTAGAACATTTCCTGTCCCCAAATCAATGTCAAAAATATAAGGCTGAGGTCCAGAAAAAGCAGCTCCATCTGTTCCTGCAATCACTAGTTTGGTTTGATCACAATTGAAGGTAATGTTCCAGAATTCGGTCAAGCTTAATAAGCCACCAGGGTTGGTGTTGTTCCAAACAACGGTAGCTGCATTATCTATTTTGAAGATTTTGGCAGGAGACCCATTTGAGACATAAGAATTACCAGCAAGATCTGTTGCAAACGTTCCCAACCATTCGGTTGTATCATAGGGCGTATTGAAGGTCCATTGTAAGGCGCCTAATGCATCATATTTGATCAGCTGTAAAGGAGAGGTTCCGCCAATAATGTAGACATTCCCTGCTCCATCTCGTTCACATTCCCATACACAATCCCAGTTTGAGGAAGGAAAGTTGGGCGTTTGCGTCCACGGATCAATGACGATTGTTTTGTTCTTGTTATAATTAGCAACCTCAAAGGAGATTATATTAGTACTCAATTTATAATTGGATTCAATAATTTTGCCTTGAGCTGTAATTGATCCATCTTTTGCATAAAAAGTCAAAGGCTTATGATCGACAATTGCCCCAAAATCAGTCTTAGTTTCAATGGTTCCATTATTCAATAAATTGGCTTCTTTAGAGTACTTTAATTGCACTTGACTTAGATCACCGCCTGGTCGAACAACAATCGAATATTTGAATCCTGCTTCGGGATGAATTTCATAAACGACATCAATATTGGGATATAAATTTTTGTAGGTTAACTTCTTCCAAGAAGCGGCATGATTGGAATTTACAAAATCTCCATCTAACGTTTTGTATAGATAAGAATGATAATGTTCGTCCTTTTCTTCCATCACTATTTCGACATTAGGATTTGCGCCAAGCCAGATCAAATCTAGCTCATCTTCTTCAATGTGTTGGCGATGTCCAACTTCTTCGAAGGCTCGAAACTCTTCAGCATCTTTAAAACCGATTTTCTTTTTGGCATTTCGGATCTTCTTTTCTTCTGAAGATTTTGTTCGTTTTTTAGCATAGGTTAATTCAATCGCAAGACCTTTTGGGGTAAAATAAAAGTCTTCTTGATTGCCATCGTAAACATATTTGATTTCCGTATTCTTAAAATTAGAATTACGTAACTTAAACTGACCTTTGTTCTCAATAAAAGAGGCTTTCGTTTTGCGCTCTACCTGCCAAGACGAATTTTCATTTTGTGCAGAGGCTACTGTAATTGAAAAAAAAAGTAAGGTGAGGGATAATAAAGATATTCTTTTCATGTGTATTTTAATTAAATCAAAACTTGGTTATTCATCCGATCAAGGTACAAATATTTGTAGGTAGAATTATACTCTCTTATAATGTTTTGTTTTAATCAAGCTTTTTTTTTAGCTTGTAAGGCTTTCAAGATCCTCTTCCCTCTAGCCCTAAAAGCAACAGAGTTTTTGTCCCATTGGTCATCAATAACAATCAACAACTCTTCTTTTAAGTCAGGATATTTTAAGACCATATTATATAGTGCATCCATGCCATAAACTTTTACAGCAACTTTGACTTTTGGATCTAATATCCATTTAAACAACTCGTCTACGACCAAACCTTCTATTTCTTCTGGAACTCCAGCTAGCCAAAGCATCTTGGCAACCGTCCGTTTTATGCCAGGAAAAGTCCACTGATTTCGATGTTCAAAACAATAAGAAACAATCGGCGCAATCTGTTCTGGAGCCTCTGCCAAAATATGCCCTAATAACCAAGTAAAGCGCATTCCTACAGGGTGCTCTACGTCTAGTAATTCGGTTAAATGAATTAATTCTATCTGCTCTTTGATTAGATATTTGGTCCATTTTTGACGATTCTCGTCAGAACGATCTTGAGCGAGGGACTTGCTTAAGTCTTGGATAAGTTGTGAATACATATAGGATGCTTTTGGAAAGGCAAGATAGAGGATTTTGAATAAAGATGATCAAAAAGGAAGCAAAACAACAATTACTAAAATAGAGATTTACTATCTAAGAATTCGTATCTTTGTGGCAAAAATAAAAAAGATGAAAATTAAACTACATACAATTATTGCTTGCCTGTTCTTATTGGGATGGATTGGAATTAGTTCTTGCAATTCAACGAAGACGATTGTTTCTTCTAAATGGTATCCTTCCGATTCCACGATTGTTGTGGATGGAAATTTGGATGAATGGGAACGCCCCTTAAAAGAAGC